>NZ_JCACHU010000076.1:0-5295 GCF_059504005.1 Belnapia sp.
CTCCAACCTCAGCGGCGTCAGCCCCCAAGATGTGGTTACTCGGACGCGCTCCTAGGGTCGCCTATCAGGACCGAAGAGGGCAATTACGAGCGCAAGTGGCAATATCAGCTCCGGCTCTACCTCGCGGAGGGCTAGGGCCTGTCAACCCTTGAGCACTGAGACGCTGCTTCCCACAACCAACTGGGTCATCCGAGAAGCTCAAAACGAATGGGCTTTCAGCTACTCGGTAAGCAAGAGCAGCATGCCACCGCCGGGACCGTCTCACCGGGCGAGGGAGGAATCCGACATGCCGCAATGCTCTCGAGGTTCTCGACGCTACACCCTCGCTTTACTCACCGCCGTATCGGTCCTGCCGCGCGCCGCGCCGGCGCAGGACACCGCTTATCCCTCGCGGCCCGTGCGCCTCTTGGTCCCGTTCCCGGCGGGCGGCGCCGTGGACGTGCCGTCCCGGGCCTTGGCCGCAGCGCTGGCTGTCCGCCTGGGGCGGCCAGTCGTGGTCGAGAACCGTCCTGGGGCCGGTGGCAATGTCGCAGCCGAGGCTCTGGTCCGCAGTACACCTGACGGGCACACACTACTTGTTGCATCAATCGGCATCATGGCGGTGAACCGCCATATTTTTCCCAGCCTGCCCTACGATCCAGATCGTGACTTCACCCCTGTCGCCCACCTTTGGGACACGTCGCTGGCGCTCCTCGTGCCGGCAGCCTCGCCGCACCGCTCGATCTCCGACCTCGTGGCCGTCGGCCGCAGCGCGCCGCTCACCTGTGGCACGTCAGGCAACGGCACTTCGGACCATCTCGCAATGGCGCTCTTCGCCGAGCGAACAGGGGTGCAACTCGTACATGCGCCTTACCGCGCCGGCGGCCCGGCCGTAGCTACTGACCTGGTTGGCGGGCGCCTCGATATGACGATAGGGAACTTTCCGGCCTATTTGGGCGGCATCCGCGGCGGGCTACTGCGCCCGTTGGCCATGACCGGCGCTGCGCGCTGGCCGGGGCTGCCGGAGGTACCGACCATGGCCGAGGCCGGTGTGCCGGACTTGGTCTTCTCCTCCTGGACGGCGCTGGTTGGGCCGCGCGGCCTTCCTGGCCTGGTGCGTGACCAGCTCGCGGCCACGGTTGCGGCCGTCTCGGTGGACCCTGACTACCGCGACCGCATTATAGGCATCGGTGGTGTCCCGGTTGGGGCGGGTCCGGCGGAGCTCGCGGCGCTCACGTCGCGCGAGACGGCGCGCTGGGGCGAGGTCGTCCAGCGCCTCGGCATGCGCGCGGACTAGCTGATGGATGTGGCCGCAATGGCTGCCAGTGCTGTCCCGAAATACAGAAGGTAGGAGCCGTATGCGCCATGGCTGACAGCACAGCTGTACCCAGTACCGCCGGATGGGGGGTTTGCACCTCGCCTGACACATGCCGGGCGAGTCAACGCAGTTGCGCGACCTGATCCGTGGTGGCGAAGCGGTGCGGGTATTGGAGAAGCTGGGCTCCCAGGGACTGCGACAATGGGACCGCGTTGCCACACGGGTGATCCCGCTGCGCGAGGGTGCCGTCATTAGCGGCACGCTGATGCTGTTCGAACATGACATCAGCGAGGCGCTGCTTGCCTCACTTCGGAAAACCCGGACAGAAGCGCCTCGCGAAGTTGCGGCGGTTGCGCGCGAGTTCGGCATCGAGACAGACGCTAAGACACTGGCCGACATCATGACGCCGGACCTCCTGCTAGCCAGCGCTGCCTTCATGGTCACCAATCTCTGGCTTGATGCAGCGCTCAAGGGGGCACAGGGCCGGAATCGGCCGGAGCTGCTCAACAGCGAGGGTGACCCGCTCGACTTCACCACTATGCACTTCCCCTTGTTGAAAGGCACCAAGCCCGAGCAGGTCCGCGAGGCGCTGGCTGCCATACCGGCACTGCGGCAGGAGAACCTCGGATTCTGGAACTGGTTGGATGAGCCTGGGGCGAAGCCAAAGACCGTACCGCGCCAAAGGAAGGCCCAAACCTTCTTCAGCACAATGGAGGACGGGTCGGTGGTTCTCGGCACGCTGGCGCTTAAGGGCCGTCGCCTGTCATTGGAGGTGAACTCCACTCCCAGGGCGGAGCGTGGCCGGGCAATGCTCAAGCCCGCGCTGGTCGGCTTAGTAGGTTCACCCCTGACCGAGCGGACCGACCTCGAGCAGATGCTAACCGCCGAAGGCCCACCCCCGAAGCCGAGCGGCCTCACGCCGGAGGACGAGCGCGCACTGCTACGGCAGACCCTGGACGACCACTACCGGAACATTCTCGACCAGCCAATCCCCGCTCTCGGCGGCAAGTCGCCTCGCGCGGCGACGAAAACACCGAAAGGGCGGGAAAAGGTCGTGACTTGGCTTAAGATGCTGGAGAACCATTCGGCCAAGCGCCCGGCTGGAGACCCGATGGGCGAGTACGACTTCCGCTGGATGTGGCGGGAGCTATTGATCTTCACGGAAGTTGGGTAAGGCTCAGGCCGACGTGCCGGAAACAGCCGATGATGAAGTCGGCCCGGTGCTGCAAACGGCGGAAGGCGCGGCGGACGCACCGGTGGAGCTCGGCAATGTCGCAGGGCAGTGCGTTTTCCATGGTGCGTTTGACCCAGGCATTGCACAGCTCCTCGGGATTGAGATCCGGCGCATAGGCCGGCAGGTAGGCCACCGCGAAATCGCGGGCATGGCGTTCTAGGAAGGCAGCCGTGCGGTGGGCGCGATGGGCATTCAGCCGTAAGCGCAGCGACCGGGCCCTTCTTGCGCGGGCCTTGTGTGGCTGAGAAGTAGGCCGTCGCGGAGGTGAAGCGATGGCCGGCTCGAAGTCTCGCATCAGTGCTAGCACTGATGCTGCCACAGATGATGTGACGCGTGTAGAGATCGTCACCCGTGGCGAGGCCCGGCGCGAGTACACGCGGGATGAGCGGGCCAGGGTGCTAACGGAGGCGGCGATGCCGGGGGCCCGGGTGCTGCTGGTGGCGCAGCGCTACGGGATTTCGCCGAGCCTGGTGTATCGCTGGCGCCGTGAGGCAGCAGGTCGCCCGGCGCGGCAGACGGCGCCGCGGGCACCACGCTTCGTGCCGCTGCTGGTGGATGATGACGGTACCCGGCAGGGCCCAGTCGCGCCGCCCAGCGCGCCGATGCCGGCCGCAGGCACCGACCTGATCGAGGTGGTGCTACGCAACGGCCGCTTGCTGCGGGCTGGCAGCGGGATGGATGCGGCGGTGGTGGCGCGGCTGGCGGCGGCCCTCGAGGCATGATCACGCTGCCGCTGGGGGCGCGGATCCTGCTGGCGACGCGGCCGGTCGACTTCCGCAAGGGGGCGCATGGTCTCGCCGCGCTGGCGGCCGAGATGCTGAGCGAGGATCCATTCTCGGGCGTGGTGCTGGTGTTTCGCTCGAAGCGTGCTGACCGGATCAAGCTCGTGGTGTGGGATGGCAGTGGCTTGGTCCTGGTCTGGAAGCAATTGGAGGCCGGCGCGTTCCGCTGGCCACCGGTGGTGGATGGCGCGGTGCGGCTGACGCCGGTCGAGTTCGCCGCGCTATTCGCCGGGATCGATTGGACGCGGGTGCAGAGTACGAAACAGATTCCCAGGCCGAGCGTGCCTGCGTAGAATCGCCGGCACGATGCGCGAGGCCAGCACTCCAACGCCGTCACTGCCTGATGACCCCGCGGCGTTGCGCGCGCTGCTGCTGGCGGCCTGGGCCGAGCGCGACAGCCTGAGCGCCGAGCGGGATGCACAGGCGGAGCGGATCGAGCGGCTGCAGCACCTGCTGCAGAAGCTCCAGCGCATGCAGTACGGGCCGCGCTCGGAGCGGCTGCCCGAAGACCAGCTGCGGTTTGCCTTCGAGGAGGCCGAGGCCTCGCTCGCCGCCGCTGAGGCAGAAGCGGAGAAGGGCTCGCCCGACCTGCACAAGAAGAACACGGCTCGCCGCCGGGCGGGCCGCGGCCGGCTGCCGGCACACCTGCCACGTGTGGAACAGGTGCTGCTGCCCGAGAGCACCGCCTGCCCCTGCTGCCAGGGCGCCATGGTCGAGATCGGGGCCGACACCGCCGAGCGGTTCGACGTGATCCCGGTGCAGTTCCGCGCCCTGGTCACCAAGCGGCCCAAGTTCGCCTGCCGGGCCTGCCCGGGCGTCGTCGTGCAGGCACCCGCCCCGGCGCGCCTGGTCGAGGGCGGCATGCCGACCGAGGCGGCGGTGGCGCACGTGGCGGTGGCACGCTATGCCGACCACATGCCGCTGTATCGCCAGGCCCAGGGCTTGGCACGGCAGGGCATCGAGATCGGCCGCGAGGTGCTAGCCGGCTGGCTTGGCGCGGCGGCCTTCCAGGTCCGCCCGGTGGTGGCGCGGCTGCGCGAGATCCTGCTCACCTCCGTGCGGCTGTTCGCCGATGAAACCGGAGTGCCAGTGCTCGACCCTGGCCGCGGCCGGACCAAAAAGGGGTTTGCCTGGGCGATCGCCCGCGATGACCGGCCCTGGGGTGGCAGTGAACCGCCGGCGGTGGTGTTCCACTACGCCCCCGGCCGCGGTGCGGAGCACGCACAGGCGCTGCTGGGTGGCTACACGGGCCTGCTGCAGTGCGACGGCTATACGGTCTACAAGGGCCTGGCCGCGCCGGAAGGCGGCAAAGGCGCGACGCTCGTCTACTGCTGGGCCCATGTGCGGCGCGAATTCTATGACCTGACCAAGAAGAACACGGCGCCGATTGCCGCGGAGGCGCTGAGGCGCATCGCCGCGCTCTACGCCGTCGAGGACACGGTCAGGGGACAGCCGCCTAACCAGCGCCGCGCTGCGCGAGGGGCAAAAAGCCGGCCGCTGGTGACTGACCTGTTCATCTGGCTGGAGCAGCAGCTGACACGATTGCCGGGCGGCAGCCCGACCGCAAAAGCGATCCGCTACGCGCTGAACCATCGGGATGGGCTGGAGCGATTCCTCGACGATGGCCGCGCGGAGATAGACTCGAACGTGGTCGAGCGCGCCATCAGACCTCTGGTCTTGAGCAGAAAAAACGCACTTTTTGCCTCGGGTGATGACGGCGGGCGCCGCTGGGCCGACCTCGCATCTCTGATCGAGACGTGCAAGCTGAACAGCGTCAATCCACAACTCTACCTTACCGACCTGCTGACCCGATTGGTCAACGGCTGGCCGCAGAGCCGTATCGATGAGCTCATGCCCTGGCACTGGGCTCCTGCAAAAAGCGGCTGAGCGTCAAGCGGCCCGGAATAGGGTGCGGTAGTCTCGCTTACATTCAGCCGATCCCAGACAACCAGCAGGGGCTGGCCAATCTGTCGTCGGAAGTG
>NZ_JCACHU010000077.1:0-139749 GCF_059504005.1 Belnapia sp.
CCGAACAGATTCGCCGATATCAGGCCCGTTGGGAATCCGACAGGCTGCTAGAGCATTTCCTGTGAGACCCTGTGAATCGGGCAGGCTCTAGCTCCCCACCATGCAGGCGAAGGCCTTCAGCGCTGCGTCGTTGGCCGCCTTCGGCGTGTCGGCGCGGCGCTCGATCAGCGGCTTCTTGTCCAGGCCGTTTACTATCGCCCATCGGGTCGGGTAGGGCAGGTCCAGCCCCACCGCACCGTTGCTGCAGTACACGGCAATCTCGTATCGAACGGGCGTCCACGCCGGACACAGGGATTGCATGGTCAGGCACCTCCACGGGCGGTTGGCGCTGAAGATCCGGCGAGGCCGCGGACGAGACCGAACGCCCTCACCATGTCGCCCGTGAACTCGGGGACCGCGGTCCAGCGCAGGTGGATGGCATCGAAGAAGTCGGCGGCATCCACCGACTGCGAGGAGTTGCCGTCCCAGAACTCGGCCCCGCTTCCGGCCAGGGCTTCGGTGATGGCGGCGTTGAGGCGCCCGAGATACTCGCCCCTGGGGTCGTAGAGCCTCCGCCATTCCGGGTGGAGCGGGGTGGACACCACCATGAAGCGGCGGCCCTCCTGCCGCGACGTCCTGGCGAGCTGCGACAAGGCCCTCAGGCAAGCCGGATCCGCCTCGGCGACCTTGCCGTAGAGCAGGGTTCCCCTGACGCCCTCGCCTCCGAGCGGGCCGCTGCCGTATTTGTCGAAGACCAGCGGATCGATCCTGTCCGCGCCGGAGCGCTTGTCGGCGATCGACAGGGCGTTGCGCGCCAGCGAGACCAGGGAGAAGTAACGGGTGTAGTACAGCCAGGGATTCGCCTGGCCGAAGACGTAGTCGTCCACGTCGCGGCGGTCGAAGAAGGCGGTCGAGGAGGCGGGGCAGCTGTCGAAGTCCTGCGGCGACGCGATGAGCAGCACGTCCCGAACCGTCCCAAAGTGACTGAGCAGCCAATCCGTGGCGTAGGTGGTCTGGTTGATGCTGCGGCCGCACATGCCGCCATTAAAGGGTACCGTCCCAGGCAGGGCGCGCTTCATGGTGTCGCCATCGAAATGGCGCCATGCGACCGATGATCCGACCACCAGCATGGTCGGGGCCTCGGGAGGCTCCTGCCGCATCGAGGCGAATTTCTCATCGATGCAAAGGGAGTTCGTGATGGCCGGGGGCGGCAGGTTGCCGGTGGCCGACAGGCCAAGCAGCGCGCCGTGATAGAGCGCGAACATGGCGACGAGCGAGCCGAGGAAGGCGACCAGGTAGGCCGACCACGTCGGAGCGACATCCGCCTTCGCCAGGGCGGTCATGGTCGCTTCGCCGTCACGCGGCGGTCTTGCTTGCTCACGCATTGCCCGGGCTCCCCGCATAAGCAGCGCCGGCAAGCGGAGTGGGTCCGGTGCTCCTGGCGGCTGCTCCTGCTTCGATGCGGTGCGGAGCCTCGCCGCCGTTGGCCGGAAGGGCGAGCATCCGGCAGGGGCGGCGTGAAGCGGGGGCGTTCGCGGAGACGGGCAGCAGGCACGAGCCGCCGAAGGGCAGCAGGGAAAGCGAGAGCACGGACATCAGGCCAAACTCCGTGCGGATCACCACATGCGGGCATGTGGCTGAACCGGGCAACGGGACGTGGAAGCGCGACCGCTCATCCCGCGAAACGCGGGACGCACGCGCCCTCGGCCGCGAGCGGCACTAGGGCGACAGGAAACCGGGATCTATGGCGGCGCGGATGTCATGGCTGCTGCAGGCTAGGTGAACAATTGCCCAACTCATAATCACAAGTCCGCAGGAGGCCGAGTCGGTTCACAGCCATGGTATCCTGCAACCGCCACTTGCCGCGTGCGGCGCGCTTGGAGTCAGCTTTCCTCGTGACGCACCTGCATTCCTCCATTCGCGGATGGTTCTCCTGCGCCCGCGGCGAGGTGTCGCGCGACTCGTGGTTGCTCTCGCCTTGATGCTGGATGCGATCGGCTTTTCGGTCATCGCCATTGCTCATAGTTCTGATCAGTGCTTTCTCTCGGGGCTCCACCGTTGGGCAGCCCCCTTTGAGGCTGAGTGAGCGAATTGCCTCCCCAGCTCTCCCTGCACCGGCGTCATTGCGTGGCCTGGGCCGCCGTCTTGCACAAGCCCTTGACCACGACCTACGCCGCCTCGAACCAACATCGACATGCGGGCTTGCTCGTTTGCCTGAATGCTTGGCTTAAATACCCTGGATAGTGATGGCATGGAGTTGCGGACAATGAGAAATTTTATCGCTGTGCCTATAATAGTGCTCGGCGTCTCCATAACCGTAATCGCCGCATTATTGGACTACATCGGCGGGCTCGTGATGGGGCTCGGCTGTATCGTCGCTGGCGACTCGCCCAACGATAAGTTTTGGCTGAAAAGGACGCATCAGGAAGACCGGCACTTCAACTCCTAGCCTGCGGCGCCGGCAGCGCCTTGCATGGCGATCGGCGGCGCTGTCGCTGGGGCTGGCGATGCCGGCAGCCCACGGTGCTCCACCGCCATCTTGCTGGAGCGCAGGCGCGACACCGATTGGCGGCCGCTCCCGTTGGTTGTCATGAAAGGAGGCCGCATCGTCTTCCTGGCGTCGCCAATTGCCGGGCCAACGGGGTGGGGGAACGAGCCCATGGCGGCAGGACGCGCGTTCGGGCGTAAGCAAGGATAACACGCGTGCCCTTTGAGGGCCGGCAGCATGGCGTCGCAGCGGTCCGCGACTGCATCTGTAGAGCGCTGCGCACGGCATAGGCGCCCTGCATATGCCTCTCCCTGCAAACCATTCTCATTTCGGCCGGACCAGATCACCCGCGGATCGCTTCCGTGCGGTCGGATTGAGGTCGGCGGCGTGATGGATGGCCGTGGCGGAGAAGCGACAGGGCGGATCGGTGGCGGCCTCGGTGGCCACCCGGCTGGCACGGCCATGCCTGTTCATTCCGGCGGAGGACATGCGGCGCGGCAACGCCCTTCTCAGATTTCCGTCGCCTGCGTTTTTTTTGGCTCACTGCGGAACATCCTTTCTCGCCCGTTGTTGTCTCCGGATTACCCAAGCCGCTGACGTTGGACCAAGAGGCTGCGATAACAGGGAGGCGTGGATGAGCGACACCGTAAGGTCAGAAGGACCCGGCCGAAACTCAGCGACGTCCGATGGGAATCCGTTGCGGCATGCGGCGGAGCAGGGCCAGGTCGCTGCTGCCGAGATCGGCTCGCAGGCGAGCGCCACGGCCAGCCAGATCCGTGACGTGGCCCGCGACGCGGCGTCCGACATCAAGGCGGAAGGCGCTGACGTAGCCGAGGCTGCGAAGGACCGTGCGCTCGGCTTTGCCGAAGAGCAGAAGCGAGTCGGCGCCGACCATGCGGAGGGCCTCGCACGCGCGGTCCATGGCGCTGCGGACGAGCTGGAAGGCACCTCGCCGCAAATCGCGCAGTACGTGCACGACGCTGCCGCCGCGATGGACGGCTTCGCCCGAACCTTGCGGGACAACAGCCCGGGTCAGCTCATGGGCTATGCGGAGGATCTCGCCCGGAACCGTCCGGTCGCCTTCTTCGGTGCCGCGGTCCTGGCCGGCTTCGCGCTGGCTCGTTTCGCCAAGAGCTCGGCCACCGACGCCCAACAGGCCCGGCTGGGACCCGAGCGGCAAGCTCCGGGGCGAACCGCGGCGAGCGGCCGGCCGACGATGTCGGGCGCGCCGGGCTGGGTCCCGCCGGCCCCTGGACGCTCGAGCGACGATGCGATCCAGCCCGCATGGCCTGCCACCACGGCTGCCGCATCTCTCGGCGGCGCTGCGGCTCGGCCCGCTGCGCCAGCGGGCAACCGCGACCCGCTTAACGAAACCGGCTAACGAGGGGCAGGCCATGCAAGACAATACCCGTTCCCCGGATCGCTCGATGCCGGAACTCTTCAGTAGTGTCATCGGCCAGATATCGACGCTGTTCCGGAAGGAAATTCAGCTGGCCCGGGCTGAGGTCGGCGAGAAGGTCGGTCATGCCGCCGGAGCCATCGCGCCGATTGCTGCAGGCGGCGGCCTGTTGCTCGGTGCATTGATCCTGCTGCTTTTCGCGTTCGCCTCCCTGCTAGTCTACTTCGACATCCCGATCGGCTGGGCGCAGCTGATCACCGGCGTGGTCGCGGCGCTTGGGGGATACATCCTGATCCGCAGCGGGATCTCCCGGCTGCAGGCATCCAGCCTCACCCCCAACCGCACGGCACAGCAACTGTCCAAGGATGCCCAAGCGGTAAAGGAGCAGGTGCAATGAGCAGCGCAACAGACCCGAACGGCCGCTCCAGCGCCGAGATCGAGCGCGAGGTCGAAGCCACGCGCTCCAACCTCACCAGCACCTTGGAGGAGCTGCGCGATCGCGCCTCGCCGGGCCAGCTGTTCGAGCAGGCCCTGGATTACGCCCGCACATCGGGCGGTGCGGAGCTGGTCCGCAATCTCGGCCGGTCGGTGCAGGACAACCCGCTGCCGCTTGTGCTGATCGGTGCGGGCATCGGCTGGCTCATGTTCACCGGCAACAACCGCGCCGCCGCGGCGCAGCCCGGTCCGGGCTACAGGGCCGACCATACGCCGCGTTCCAGCTCGCGCTTCCGGGTCTATGAAGGCGTGGAGCAGAACCAGGTCATGGGCGATTACGGCGACGCTCCCCTGTTCGAACGCGCATCCGATGCGAAGGATTCGATCGGTGAGCGGGCAAGGTCGGCCGCCGGCGGGGTGGGCGACAGCCTCGCCAGCGCCGCCGGCCAGGCCGCTGATCGTGCGAGCTCGACCTACAACAAGATCACGGGGGCGGCGGACCAGGTTGTCGACAGCATGCAGGGCGCCGCGACCACGGCCATGAACCGGGTGTCGGTAGCGGGACAGAACGCAAGGGACCAGATCGATGACTTAGGCACCAGCGCCCGGCAGGGCCTTGGCTGGCTGATGCGCGAGCAGCCCCTGGTTCTGGGTGCCATCGGCGTGGCGCTCGGGGCTGCGATCGGTTCGTTGATCCCCGCTACGCGGGCGGAAGATCGCCTGATGGGCGAGACCCGCGACGCGGCGGCAGGCCGTGCCCAGGCCGCTGTTCAGGAAGGCTACGAGAAGGCGAAGGAAGTCGCAGGCGACCGCCTGGAAGCCGTCACGGCTGCGGTGAGTGAGGCGGGCGGTCAAGCCAAGCAACAGGTGACCGGCAATGCCGGTGGGCAGGTGGGCATTACCTTGACCGAGGCCGCGCAGCAGGTCCGACACGCGGTACGGGAGGCAACCCACGACGTCGCGGAAGAGGCCCGCAATACCTTGGCCGCCGGCGAGGCCGGCAAATCCAATCCGACGGCAGACTCCGGCGAGCCGCGGCGAAGCGGGATGCCCGGCAGCGAGCCGATGTCCACGCCCTCCCGTTCCGGACCGGTCTGAGCTTTCGGCACAGGACTGGAATCGGCAGTATGTCGGCCGGGCTCACGCCCGGCCGAATGCCGTTTTTGAGGTTCTGACCGGCCGGTCGTTGGACCGCACATCCCAGTCACACGGTCGGCAGCGGACGCGTTGACCGTGTGACTGGGATGGCGGCGAGCACGAAGCAATCGACGGGGCTGGACGGCGGAGCCAAGTGGCCAGCTTCGGCCCAATCAATCCGGCGCGGGTCTGCGCGGCCGGCAGGGACGCGATCTGGATAGCCTAACGCGATCGATGGTTACGGATACTGCGAGGCCTGCGCCACTGCGGCTCCGCCACGGCCATGGTGCAACTCCGGCAGGCGGGGCGGCGGCTCGCAGCAGGCATCCGCTAGCGCCTGGCGCCCGGCCAGCCTGCGGTCGACCGCGCCGCCGTCGGCCAGACGCCGGGGCCAGCGCGGAGTGGCTAGCCAGGGCGGGAGGTCGTGCGGCTGGTCAGCCGCAGCCAGATACGACCAGTGGGCCACCCCGTGGCGGGCACCATGACGGAGCCGTCACCGCTCCGCCTCGGGAAGCGGTGGCGGCGCGGTGCCGGCCAGCAGCGCATTGCGTGCGGCGGCGAGGATGGCGCCGCCGCCCCGCTCGGGCCGCAACACCAGCAACAGCATCGAGCGGCCCGTGACGATGTAGGGATGGCCGAATTCGAATGGCTCCGGCTCCTCCAGCTCCGGCCGGTTCGTGTCGATGAGCAGAAGCCAGCGTTGGCCGGCAGGGGGTTCGGGCAGCGAGAATTCCACCGCCTCGTGGTACGCGTTCAGGACCAGGAGCAATGTCGCATCCGAGGCGGGGCGGCGGATGCCGGAGGCCTGGGCGCGCCCGTCGAGCAGCATGCCGAAGCAGCGGGTGTTCGGGTCGTCCCACTGCTCGCCTTCCATCTCCGTCCCATGTGGCGTCACCCAGGTGACATCCTTGACGCCCAGCTCCTCGTTGCTGGCGCCGGACAGGAAGCGGCTGCGGCGCAGCACCGGGAAAGCCTGCCGCAGGGCGACCAGCTTGCGGGTGAAGGCGGCGAGATCCCGGCCCTGGGCGTCGATGCCGGCCCAATCTATCCAGTTGAGCTCATTGTCCTGACAGTAGGTGTTGTTGTTGCCCTGCTGGGTGCGGCCGAATTCGTCGCCCGCGAGCACCATCGGCGTCCCCTGCGAGAGCAGCAGCGTCGCCATCATGTTCCGTTTTTGCCGCTCGCGCAGCGTCCTGATCTCGGGGTCGTCCGTCGGCCCCTCGGCGCCGTAGTTCCAGGACAGGTTATGCGAATGGCCATCGCGATTGTCCTCGCCATTGGCCATGTTGTGCTTGTCGTTATAGGAAACGAGGTCGTTCAGCGTGAACCCGTCATGGGCCGAGATGAAGTTCACGCTGGCCCACGGCTTGCGGCCGCGACGGTTGAATTTGTCGCCGGAGGCAGTGAGCCGCGCGGCGAGTTCCGCCGCCATGCCCTCATCGCCCTTCCAGTAGGCGCGAACGGTGTCGCGGAAGCGGTCGTTCCACTCCGCCCAGCCTGGCGGGAAGCCGCCGACCTGGTAGCCGCCCGGCCCGCAGTCCCAGGGCTCCGCAATCAGCTTCACGCGCGACAGCACCGGGTCCTGCCGGCAGGAGTCGAGGAAGCCGCCGCCCTCGTCGAAGCCATGCGGCTCGCGCCCGAGGATCGTCGCCAGGTCGAAGCGGAAGCCGTCGACGCGCATCTCGGTGGCCCAGTAGCGCAGGCTGTCCGTCACGAGCTGCAGCACGCGCGGATGCGAAAGGTTGACCGTGTTCCCGGTGCCGGTATCGTTGATGTAGTAGCGCTTCTGGTCCGGCAGCAGCCGGTAGTAGCTGGCGTTGTCGATACCCTTGAACGACAGGGTCGGCCCGCGCTCATTGCCTTCGGCGGTATGGTTGTAGACTACGTCGAGGATCACCTCGAGCCCCGCATCGTGGAGGCGCGCCACCATCTCCTTGAACTCGGAGAAGGCGAAGGCCGGGTTGCGGGCATAGCGCCGCGCCGGCGAGAAGAAGCTGATCGTGTTGTAGCCCCAGTAATTCGTCAGGCCCTTGTCCACCAGCGGGCCGTCGTTGACGAAGGTATGTATGGGCAACAACTCGACCGAGGTCACGCCGAGGCCGCGCAGGTAATCCACGACCTCGGGCGCGGCGAGGCCGGCATAGGTGCCGCGCATCTCCTCCGGCAGGTCGGAGCGGAGCTTGGTGAAGCCCCTCACATGGGTTTCGTAGAAGATGGTGCGGTCCCAGGGAACGCCCGGGCTGCGCTCCCGCCCCCAGCTGAAGGCCGGGTCGATGACGCGGCCCTTCGGCATCAGGCCGGCGCTGTCGCGCTTATCGAAGGTGAGGTCGTCCCCGGTCTCCAGCGTATAGCCGAAGATCTCCGGCCCCCATTGGAGCTCGCCGACAATGGTCCGGGCGTAGGGGTCGAGCAGCAACTTGTTGGGGTTGAAGCGATGCCCGGCCTCCGGTTCGTAGGGGCCGTGGACGCGGTAGCCGTAGATCGTGCCGGGCCGGGCATCGGGCAGGTAACCATGCCAGACCTCGTCCGTATATTCCGGCAGTTCCAGCCGCTCCAGCTCCGTTTCGCCTGCGTCGTCGAAGAGGCAAAGCTCCACCTTCGTGGCATGGGCGGAGAAGATGGCGAAGTTCACGCCGAGCCCGTCCCAGGTCGCCCCCAAGGGGAAAGGTGAGCCCTCCCTGACGCGGGATTTCCGCATGATTTGCGGCGCCGGAAGCTCCACCCGGGTATCCATGCCCTTATTCCCCTTGCACCTGAGCCGCAGCAGAACAGGGACACGGCGCTTTCGTTCCAGGCATTGGACCGTTTTCCCCCAAGTTCCGTCCGCGGAGCCTGGGACATCCTCGCTGCCCGGCGGAACGGCCGGGATGGCTTGCCGATGCGCTGGTCCCGGGCCCTGCGGGTCCGCTGCGGCCATGCTACTCTTCCTCTGGCGGCCGCTGCGGTCTGGCGGACGACGCCGCCGGGCCGGGCGCCGATGCTGCTCCTCGTGGCCTCTGGCGCTGATCCCGGCCGGGGAGGCGGTGCCCGCAGCCCCTGCTGATGGCAGCGGAGATGCCTATGGGGCCGCTTCCCACCGCGTGCAGAACGCCTCGACATCGGCGGACTGGAGATCGGCCAGGCGCTGCATGATCAGCTTGAACGGCCAGTCCCACCAGGCGATGCGGTCCAGCCGCTCGGCGATCGATGGCGGGAACCGGCTCCGGATGGGCCGCGCCGGCATGCCGCCGACGATGGTGCAGGGCGCCACATCCCGCGTGACCACGGCACCGGCCGCCAGCACCGCGCCGTTTCCCACGCTGACCCCCGGCAGCACCGTGACCCCGTGCCCGATCCAGACATCGTGGCCGACCCGCACCCGGTCGGCCCTGCGGTTCCGGAAGAACCCATGGTCGCGCTCCGCAGCCGCATCTTCACGGCCGCGGGTCTCGTGCCGGCAGCGAAGAACAGAACCTCTCCCCTGCGGATCGTCCGGTCCGCGATCAGCCGGCCGTCGCTCCACTAGACCGACCGGAAGCTGTCCGATGCATAGGCGATGGCGTGCTTCGGAATCGGGGCAGGGGCGCTGGAGGTGGTCGGCTGGTTGCCGGCCCAGCTGGTAGATCCCTGCCTCGAACCTTGTCGCCGTGTGTGGCCTTGCTTCGATCTCCGCGCCCCAGCTCTGCGCCACGGACATGCACTGGGCGCCGAAGCCGCGGAAGCCGATCAAGCTACCCACCCTGCCAATGCCATTCCGAGGACGAAGCCAGGCCGGCGAGGGGAGCATCGGCGGCGGCCTTGCAGGGCGGCGCATGGCGCATCACAGCCTGGGGGAAGGAATGGATGCATGCGCCGAGGGCTGCAGGATCGCAGGCCGCCGCAGGCATCCTTCGCGCTGGTTGCGGCGGTTGCCCTCCACCTCGACGTCACCGAGGCCTGGTGCAGGCATGCGGCTCGGCCGACGGCGCCCGTCCCGCTCGGTTCGGCAGGCCAGGCGAGGCGGGAGGGCACAGGCTTCGCAACCCGGGTCCCGCGGCGGAAGCCGGGCGGCGATGGCGGCCCCACCCGGCCTCGGCCTGATGGTCCCCGGTGACGCCCGGCGGCAGCCCCTCGCCACGTGGGGCCGCCAGGCGTGCACCCGGCGGGAGCCGCTGCGCCGTTAGGGGCTCAGCATCCAGCGCCGCGGGGCCGGGTGGGTTCGTGGTTCACGGCGATTGCGCCAGGCTGGCGCCCAGCGGGGCGCGCAGCACGTACTCGACGCCGCCGGGCGCGAAGCTCAGGGTGGCCTCACCCCCGATCTGGCGCGGCAGGCCCTGCTCCAGCAGCCGCGACCCGAAGCCCCTTCGGACTGGCACCTCGACGGCGCGCCCGCCGCTTTCCCGCCAGCGCAATTCCAGGGCGATGCCGCCATCCTGCGCGCCGCCGACCCTGCGCCAGGTGACGTCGACGCGGCCGCCCGGCGCGGACAGCGCCCCGTGCTTGGCCGCGTTGGTGGCGAGCTCGTGCAGGGCCATGTGCAGGGCGATGGCAGCCTCGGGCCGCAGCCGCACGTCGGGACCCTGCAGGGCAACGGCTGGGTCGGCGTCCCGGCCCGCATGCGGGGCCAGGGTGCGCCGGATCACCTCACCGAGGGAGGCGCCGCGCCAAGCCTCCCGCGTGAGCAGGTCATGCGCCTGGGCGAGTGCCAGGAGCCGCGCCTGGAACGCCGCCAGGAAATCGGTCGACCCTGTCGTGGTCCGCGCGGTCTGGCTCGCCACCGACTGGGCCGCGGCGAGGGCGTTCTTGACCCGGTGGTTCAGCTCGGCCAGCAGCAAGGCCTGGGCGGCTTCCGCCTCCTTCCGCGCGGTGATGTCGCGCGCCAGCCCGGCGGCCCAGCGAATCCGCCCCTCGGGATCGCGCACCGGGAAGCCGACGTCCCGCACCCAGCGCAAGGCGCCGTCCGCCGCCCGCAGGATGCGGTACTCGATGTCGCCGCGCTCGCCTCTGAGCGCCGTGCCCGGCAGGGCGGCGAGCACCCGGTCCCGGTCGTCCGGATGGATCATGTCCGCCCATCGCCCGAGGTCGGCCATCACCGCCTCCCGGCTCTCGCCCCACAGCTGCTCGAATGCGGGACTGATGTATTCGAGGTCGCCGGTCCGGGCGTCCACCATCCAGACCACGTCGGGCGTCATCTCGGCGAAGCAGCGGAAGCGCGCCTCGCTGGTGGACAAGGCAAGCTTGGCCTGCCAGGCATCGTCGATGTCGGTCGAGGTGCCGAACCAGTGCTCGGTGTCGTCCTCCCCGCCCCAGCGGAAGTCCCGCAGGGGCAGGGCATGGGTCACGAACCACCGCTCGGTGCCATCGCGGCCGAGCAGCCGGTGCTCGACCAGCAGCTCGCCGGAGACGACGGCGTCGCGCCATGCCTGCATGACCCGCTCGCGGTCCTCGGGGTGAATCGCCCGCTCCCAGCCAAGTCCGGCGGATGCCTCCTCCGACAGACCGGTGTGCTCGGTCCATCGGCGGTTGGCGAAGCGCCAGTCCCCACCCGGGCGGGAGCTCCAGACCAGGTGGGGAACGGTATCCGCGATGGCGCGGAGCAGGGCATTGGCAGCGGCCAGCTCGGCGGTGCGCGCCTCGACCTGCTCAAGGGCACGGCCGGCGCCGCCAAGCACGGCTCTGGCTTCCTTCAAGGCGGTCTCCAGAGCCTGCACCTTGGCTTCGGCCGCGCGGCGGGCCGCGGCCTGGGCGGCGGCTTCATGCCGCTGCTCGGCGAGCAGCGCTTCGGTCCCGGCCAGCCTGGACCGGAGCGCCTGCGCGTTCAGGTACCGCATGCTCCTGCCGGCTGCCGGATGCGTCTCGAGCGATTGGCCCGGTATCCCACCACGCAGCGTCGCCTCAGCCCCATCGCCCGCCGGGTCCCTGCCTTCGCCGTCCGGTTGTCCGGCGCCATGCCTCAAGCGGCCGTGCTCTGGCGGGGTGCCGCCGGGTTTGCTCATCGTGACGTCCGGCCCTGGCTGCAGCCCAAGCAGCGTCCCGCGCTCCCGCCTGGGTTGTGGGTTCGCTCGCCCCATTAAGGCATTTGTAGCCCAGCAAAGGGAAGGCAAGACCTTCCCGGAGTCCTCGAGGGCAACATGCAACCGACTGTGGGTGCCTTTCTGGTGCTTTGCAGCCTGTGTCATGAGCACCAACCGAGCGTCGGCGCGATCGGCGAGCGCTTCTTCGTACGGAAGCGTTCACAAGGGCGGGTCCCGCCCGACATGGGCTTGCAGCGCATGCGGCCGCATCACGATCCGCAGGTGCCGGGGGTGATCCAGGATGCTGCGATGCCAACCGGGCGGACCCGGCGCGACAGCCAGGATGACCGGACCCCCGATCCGCAGGACGAGGCCTGGCCGTGATGACCGGGAGCCCCCGCCGCGCGCTAGATCGACAGCCGCAGTTGCGGCTCCGCGTCCCTCGGCTGGTCGTTCAGCGTCGAGAGCGTGACGCCGAGGAGCCGCACGCCCTTCGGCACGGGAAAGAGCGGCTCCAGCAGCGCGAGGCTCACCCGCTCGAGCTCGTCCTGGCTTGCGATCGGCGCAGCCGCCGTCCGGCTGCGCGTGGCCTGGCTGAAATCGGCATACTTGACCTTGAGGGTCACCGTGCGCCCGCGGATCCCGGTGCCGTCGCAGCTGCGCCAGACCTTGTCGATGATCGGCTGCAGCGCCGCACGGGCCGCGCCCAGCGTCAACAAGTCGGTGGAGAAGGTGTTCTCGGCGCCGACCGACTTGCGGATCCGGTCGGGCCGGACCGGGCGGTCGTCGACGCCGCGGGCGACCCAGTAGTAGTAGGCGCCGGCCTTGCCGAAATGCTGCTGCAGAAAGGCCAGGGTCTGCGCCCGCAGGTCGAGGCCGGTGTGGATCCCGAGCCCGTTCATCCTGGCCGAGGTCGCCGGGCCGATGCCGTGGAACCGGCCGACCGGCAAGGCTTCGACGAAGGCGGGGCCCATGCGGGGCGTGATGACGAACAGGCCGTCGGGCTTGCGGTGATCGGAGGCCAGCTTGGCCAGGAACTTGTTGTAGGACACGCCGGCCGAGGCGGTCAGCCCGGTCTCCTCCCTGATCCTGGCGCGGATGCGCTGGGCGATCTCGGTGGCGATGGTGATGCCCTGCAGGTTCTCGGTGACGTCGAGATAGGCCTCGTCCAGCGAGAGCGGCTCGATCAGCGGCGTGAACTCGGCGAAGATGCCGCGGATCTGCGCCGAAACCGCCCGGTAGAGGTCGAAGCGCGGCGGCACGAAGACCAGCTCGGGGCATTTGCGCCGGGCCGTCACCGAGGGCATGGCCGATCGCACGCCGAATCTGCGGGCCTCGTAGCTCGCGGCGGCCACGACGCCCCGCTCCCGCGAGCCGCCGACGGCAACCGGCAGGCCGCGCAGCTCCGGGCGGTCCCGCTGCTCGACCGAGGCGTAGAAGGCGTCCATGTCGATATGGATGATCTTGCGCGGCCGCGCCGCCTCGGCAGCGGCGCCCCCGCAGACGGCGGCTCGGCCCAGGCCTTCCTGGTCGGTGTCGGCGTCGGACAAGGTCGCCCCTTCAGGTTGCGGCCGGCGCCCCGTCCTGCTTCTCGCCGCGGGCGACCACGATTAGGGAGCCGTCCGGCAGGGGCCGCTGCAGCTCGAGGGCCTCCCCGGCTGGCGCCGTCAGCCACTGCTCGACCTCCTCCGGCGTGGTCAGGATGACCGGCATGGCCTTGGGATGGACGGCGCCGACCTCGGCATTGGCCTCCGTGGTCAGGAAGGCGAAGAGGTCTGCGGTGACCTCGCCCTCCTTGACCTTGCGGACCGAGGTCCAGCGCGTCCAGATGCCGGCGAAGGCGGCGAGCGGCCGGTCCTCGCCGAGGGCGAACCACACCGGCGGGCGGCTGCCGTCCGGCATGGCCTGGTGCTCGGAGAAGCTGGTGAAGGGCACGACGCAGCGGCTCTCCGTGCCCAGCCAGCGGCGCCAGTGCGGCGACCCGGTGTTGCGGACATTCGTCACCCCGGGATCGGTCTTCCTGCCCTTGAGGGCAAAGGCCGGCGACGGCATGCCCCAGCGGGCCATGGCCAGCTCACGGCCATCGGGCTGGTTGCGCACGATCGGCGCGGCATAGTCCGGGAACACGCCGGGGAGCGGCGGCAGGTTGCCGGCCCGGTCGGTCACCGCGCGGGTGAACTCGCGGATCGCCTGTTGGCCCTTGGTGATGCTGTAGAGGTTGCACATGCTGTGGTCCTGCCGGGGCGGGTGCCCATGGTATCGGCCTGGCGGGAGCTCCGGCTACCGTCGGCCGGCATGAGTTCGAGGCCGTGGCAGCCCGCCGGACGATGCGGTGCCACCCGACGCCCGGGGATCGCCTTGGCGGCGAACCGCCGCCCCTCGACGGATCGGCCCGGCGTCGCCAAGGCCATGCGCCGCCGTCCTGCCCTGCCATGGCCTGCAACGGCGCGGGGTTGCTTCGCAAGGCCCGACAGGACCGCTGCGGCGGCGCCGGCCCAGGTCTTCCCGAGGGCCGGCCTGGCGGGCCGTATCGGCTTGTGTAGACGCTCGGGGTGCGAGGGCGCAGGGTAGCCGCAACCGCCCGCATCGCTGCGGGCGGACCCACGGGAAGAGAGGCGGCTGCCCCTGCCTGTCCCGCGAGGAGCTGTGCGTGATGTCCACTTCAGCAGCGGCGGCGGCGCCCAACCCGCGCAACCGTCTTCTCCAGGCCTTGCCGCCGAAGGAGTTGGCCCAGCTCTGGCCGCAGCTGGAGCAGGTCGAGCTGCACTTCCGGAATGGCCTGCAGGCTCCGGAACAGCCGATGCCGGCTGCCTACTTCGTCGAGAGCGGGATCGTCTCGATGATGGCAACCCTGGAGGATGGCGACGCCGCCGAAGTCGGCATGATCGGACCGGAGGGCCTGGTCGGGCTGCCGCTGCTGCTCGACGATGGCCGCGACGATCTGGAGGGCGTCGTCCAGGTCCCCGGCTCGGCCCTGCGGCTGCCAACCTCGGCATTCCGGGAGGCGTTGGACGGCTTGCCGTCGCTGCGGCGCCTGCTGAACCGGTATGCCCTGGTCCACCATGGGCAGGTGGCGCGCACGGCAGCGTGCAACGGGCGGCACCACACCGACCGTCGGCTCGCTCGCTGGCTCCTCATGGCGCATGACCGGGTCGAAGGCGACGCCTTCTCGATCACCCACGAGATGCTCGGCATGATGCTGGCGGTGCGCCGCGCCGGCGTCACCGTGGCCGCCGGCGCGCTCCAGAAGGCGCGCCTGATCCGCTATGCCAGCGGGCGCATCGCCATCACCGACCGGCCCGGCCTCGAGGCCGCATCCTGCGAGTGCTACAGCGTCCAGCGCCGCGCCCAGGAGCGGCTGTTCGGCCACCCATGATGACGCCGGCCCCGATGACGGGTCAGGCAGGTTTCCGGATGAGTTCGCCGTCCTGGGCCTTCCACCGGCAGCGCCCAGTGAGTCCTTCCAGGCGCTCTTGGCTATGCTGCATCGCTCGGCGGACCGCCGCTGTCGTGGGGTTCCCTGGGCGATGAGCACTGTGAACAAACCCCATCGCCGATGCAGATGAGTTTCTATCACAAGTAATATTCAGCAAGGCGTACTTATTGCGCATGGCTGCTGAGTGCGCCCCCAGGTCGTAAGGCAATCTCCTGACGCTTTTTATTTTGCGTGCTGTTCCGCATCCGGCCTGGTTCCTGCCTGGTAGGGCAGTTGGGTCCATACGGCCCAGGAGGAAGACATGGCACACGATACCTACGTCCAGGACGGCAAGCTGCTCTACTCGACCGACCTGACGGCGCTGAACAACTCGGGCGTCGACGGCCGGGCTGTCCTGCTGATCGACCAGGATGCCCGCACCCTGACCGTCGACATCCAGGCCAGCGGCCTGGAGCCGGGCCCGATGCACATCCAGCACATCCACGGCTTCGCCGACGACACCGATGCCAGGTCGCCCACCATCGCCCAGGACAGCGACGGGGACGGCTTCGTGGAACTGGCCGAGGGCCTCGCCACCTACGGTCCGATCCAGCTCAACCTCACGCTGAACCCCGAGAACTCCGCCCACGACCATGGCATGGATGGCCACGACCACACCGACGAGGCGATGTTCCCGACGGTCGGCGCCGACGGCATGCTCAGCTACCACGAGGTCTTCACCTTCGCGGCCGACGACCCGAACGCGAGTGCGATCTTCGACGGCATCACGCCGCTCGAGGCCAAGGAGATCGTCATCCATGGCCTCACCACCAACGCCAACCAGGGCGCGGGGACGCCCGGCGAGGTCGACGGGACGGACGGCTACAAGCTGGTCCTGCCCGTTGCCTCCGGCGAGCTGAACGGCGTGGCCCCGGCGGCCGATGTGCTCGCGGCCGTGAGCGACCTCGGGCTCAACCCGAACGACGTGGTCGACTGGAATGCCATCGCTGCCCACGTCACCGAGAACTTCGAGGCGACCGGGCACTGGTACCTCTGACCCGAGGGGCAAGCCGGGGCGGCCTTCGTTCGCCTTGGCTCGCGGAGGCCGCTGCAGCCCGGTGTTCGGCCGGGCGAACTCCCATCGGGTGATTGCACCTCCAGGGAGTTTACCTCAGCCGCCTGACCCTGGCGGGCCGCGCGAGCGGCCCGCCCGGTGGGAGGTGTGGTCCATCAATGCCTGCGAGGCGCATTGCAGGCCTGGATGGACCCCAGCTCTCGCTGCCGCCGGCGCGGGAGACGGGACGGACGCGCGCTTCGGCCTCCCTCATGACCGGGGAGCGAAGGATCGTCATGTCCGATGCGAAGGGCCCTCAGCGGACGCGGCCCCCTCCGGATGGGGGCCGTGGCGATCCGGGCGCCGGTGGCCGCCACTGCCGTTGGCCTGGCCATCATGACCATCCTCGGCAGGCAGGAGCCGCGGCGCGACCACGTCACCGGCCTGATGGCGCACCGGGCCGATAGCGGCCGGCGCTACCCCCTGGCCGGGTCGGAGACCAGCGCCAGCGCCTTGGCCGCATCGATCCGCCCGTCATAGAGGGCACGGCCGATGATGACGCCCTCGATCCCTTCGGCGGCAACCGCCGTCAGCGCGGCGAGGTCGTTCAGCGAGGCGACGCCGCCGGAGGCGATGACCGGGACGCGCACGGCCCGCGCCAGGGCGAGCGTCGCCTCCAGGTTCACGCCGCCGAGCATCCCGTCGCGGTCGATGTCGGTGTAGATGATGGCCGCCGCCCCGGCATCCTCGAAGCGCAGCGCGAGTTCCTGCGCCGGCATGGTGCTGATGTCGGCCCAGCCTTCGGTCGCCACCATGCCGCCGCGGGCATCGATGCCGACGGCGATCTGGCCCGGCCAGGCGCGGCAGGCGGCGAGGGCGAAATGCGGATCCTTCAGCGCCGCGGAGCCGAGGATGATGCGCTTCACCCCCTGGTCCAGCCAGGCCTCGACCGAGTTCATGCTGCGGATTCCGCCGCCGAGCTGCACCGGCAGGCCGGGGCTGGCAGCGAGGATGGATTGCACCGCCGCGGCATTGGCCGGGCGGCCGGCGAAGGCGCCGTCGAGGTCGACCACATGCAGCCAGCGGAAGCCGGCGGCGGCAAAGAGCCTGGCCTGGGCGGCCGGGTCGGCGGAATAGACCGTCGCCTCGCGCATGTCGCCGCGCTTCAGCCGCACCACCTGGCCGGCCTTGAGGTCGATCGCGGGGTAGAGGGTGAGGCCCATCGGTTATGGCACCATGTGTTCCGTGCGGCGGCCGCGGCCGGGCTCCAGCAGCTTGTAGTAGTATTGCCCTGCGACCGTCTGGCCCCGCACCCTGGCATAGACCGGGTGGCTACCCCAAAGCACGTAGCCGAGCGCCTGGAACAGGGCGATCGCGGTCTGCTGCGTTTCCCGCACGTCGAGGTTGAGGACGCGGTGGCCGAGTGCCGCGGCGCGTTCCTCGACCTTCTGGATCAGCAGGCGCGCCAGGCCATGGCCGCGGCCATAGGGGGCGATATAGGCGTGGGTGAGATGGGCGGAGAAGGCCTGCGCCTCGTTGTTGCGGTGCGGGCGGACGAGCTGGGCGCTGCCGACCACCATGCCGTCGAGGCGCGCCACGAAAAGCTCCCGCTCCGGCACCAGGAGGACGCCGCGGAAATGGCGCTCCAGCGCGGCGCGGCCCTGCGGCTCCACCCAGCCGAAGCCGCCGCCCTCGATGATGGCGGCGTCCGTCGCCTCGCAGAGCTCGGCGATGTCGTGGTCGTCCAGCTCGGTGACGCGGTCGACCCGGAGCTCGGCGATCGTCCCGCTCATGGCTCCCACCGGAGGAAGTTGGCGAGGATGCGGAGGCCGACGGCCGCGCTCTTCTCCACATGGAATTGCGTGCCGGCGACATTGCCGCGGGCGACGATGGCGACGACCGGGCCGCCATAGTCGGTGGTGGCGGCGACCTCGTCCTCCCCGGCGCCGCGCAGGGCGTAGGAATGGACGAAATAGGCATGCTCGCCGGGGCGGATGCCGTCCAGCAGGGGGTGCCCGCCGGGGGTGAAGGCGAGGGTGTTCCAGCCCATCTGCGGCAGCGGGAGGGGGGCGCCGTCGGCACCCTTGGGGTCCATCGGCGCCATCTCGCCGGCGATCCAGCCGAGACCGGGGGTCGTGCCGTGCTCGAGGCCGCGCTCGACCATGATCTGCATGCCGACGCAGATGCCGAGCAGGGGCACGCCCCGGCCGCGGACGCGCTCCTCCAGCACCTCCACCATGCCGGGGAGGGATTGCAGGCCGCGCATGCAGGCGGCGAAGGCGCCCTGGCCGGGGAGGATGAGGCGGTCGGCCGCCGCGGCCTCGGCGGCGTCGCGGGTGATTGCGGCTTCCACCGTCTCGCCCGCCATCTCCGCCGCGCGGTCGAGGGCGCGGAGCACGGAGGCGAGGTTGCCCGAGCCCGGGTCGATGACGGCGACCCTCATGCCCGGGCGTCCAGTGCGCGCAGCAGGGCGAGGTCGGCATCGCGCTCGGCCACGACGCCCGCCTGGCGCCAGCCGCGGCGGCCGAGCGCCGCGCGGCGCAGGTCCTCCGCATGGAAGCCGAGCAGCAGGTGCAGGGCGAGGCCGAGCGGCGAGAGCATCCAGGCCGGGGCGAGGGCGAGCAGAAGGGCCATCGTGGCCAGGTAGATCACCGATTCCAGCCAGAGTCGGTACGCCAGCAGCCAGGGCAAGCCGAGGAGGAAGGCGAGCCAGGCGAAGCGCTCCGGCACCAGGGCGGGCAGCCGGGCCTCCAGCGTCGCGGGGCGACCTTCCGGAAGGGCATGGACGGTCCACACGCGCATCAGGCCTCCAGGACCCCCTTGGTGGAGGGGATGGCGTCCGGCGAGCGCGGGTCGGTCTCCACGGCCATCCGCAGCGACCGGGCCAGCGCCTTGAAGCAGGCCTCGGCGACATGGTGCGCGTTGGTACCGGCCTTCAAGGTGACATGCAGGGTGATGCCGGCGTTAAAGGCGAGAGCGCGGAAGAACTCCTCGAACAATTCCGTGTCCATCTCCCCGATCTTGTCGCGGGCGAAGGGCACGCTCCAGGCGAGGAAGGGCCGGCCGGAGATGTCGACCGCGGCCTCGGCCAGGGCCTCGTCCATCGGCAGCAGGGCCTGGCCGTAGCGGCGGATGCCACGCTTGTCGCCCAAGGCCTGGCGGAGCGCCTGGCCGATGACGATGCCGACATCCTCCGTCGTGTGGTGGAAGTCGACATGCAGGTCGCCCTTGGCCTCCACCTCGAGGTCGAACAGCGCATGCCGGCCGAGAGCCGTCAGCATGTGGTCGAGGAAGCCGATGCCGGTCGCGGCGCGGACCTGGCCGGTGCCGTCCAGCGCGAGGCGGACAGTGATGGCGGTCTCGGCCGTGCTGCGGGTGATGACGGCGGTGCGAGGAGCAGACATGGACGCGGGCATAGCGGATGCGGGCCCGGGGGGAAATGGGGAGGTTGTGGCGGAGGAAGGTTCTACCCCCGCCAACCGGCGGGGGTAGTTGCCCCGGGCGCGGCAAAGGGCCACATCGGCGGCTATGTCGAATCATTCCCCCCATGCCGCGCCCGACCTCGTCGGCTGGCACGGCACCACCATCCTCTCGGTCCGCAAGGGCGGCCTTGTCGCCATGGCGGGCGACGGGCAGGTCTCGCTCGGGCAGACCGTCGTCAAGGGCAATGCGCGGAAGGTCCGCCGGATCGCCAGCGGGCGGGTGCTCGCCGGTTTCGCCGGCGCCACGGCCGATGCCTTCACCCTGCTCGAGCGGCTGGAGGCGAAGCTGGAGCGCTTCCCCGACCAGCTGGAGCGCGCCTGCGTCGAGCTTGCCAAGGACTGGCGGAGCGACCGCTACCTGCGCCGGCTGGAGGCCTTGCTGTCCGTCGCGGATGCCAAGCGCAGCCTGCTGCTGACCGGCCAGGGCGACGTGCTGGAGCCGGAGGATGCCGTGATCGGCATCGGCTCGGGCGGCAATTTCGCCCTCGCCGCGGCCCGCGCCCTGCTGCCGGTCGAGGGGCTCTCGGCCGAGGACATCGTCCGCCGCGCGATGACGATCGCGGGCGACATCTGCGTCTACACCAACGGCAACATCGTCGTCGAAACCCTGGAAGCGGCCTGAGATGAGCACGGAAACCGTCAACCTCTCGCCGCGCGAGATCGTCTCAGAGCTCGATCGCTACATCATCGGGCAGAATGATGCGAAACGCGCGGTCGCCATCGCGCTGCGCAACCGCTGGCGGCGGCAGCAGCTGCCCGATGCCATGCGGGAAGAGGTGGTGCCGAAGAACATCCTGATGATCGGGCCCACCGGCTGCGGCAAGACGGAGATCGCGCGGCGGCTGGCCAGGCTCGCCAACGCGCCCTTCCTCAAGGTCGAGGCGACCAAGTTCACCGAGGTCGGCTATGTCGGCCGCGACGTGGACAGCATCATCCGCGACCTCATCGAGGTCTCCATCACCCAGACGCGGGAGCAGTCCCGCCGCGGCGTGCAGGCCAAGGCCGAGCTGGGCGCCGAGGAGCGGCTGGTGACGGCCCTCGTCGGTGAGGGCGCCTCGGGCGAGACGCGGATGAAGTTCCGCCGCATGCTGCGCGAGGGCCAGCTCGAGACCCGCGAGGTGGAGGTTCAGGTCGCCGACCAGGGCAACGGCATGCCGATCGGCATGATCGACCTGCCGGGCGCCCAGGGCATCCAGATGCAGAACATGCAGGAGATGCTCGGCAAGATGTTCGGCGGCAGGACCAAGCCGCGGAAGATGACGGTGGCCGAGGCGCGCGCCGCGCTCATCAAGGACGAGGCGGACAAGCTCGTCGACCAGGAGGCGCTGACGCGGGAGGCCATCGCCAATGCCGAGAACAACGGCATCGTCTTCCTCGACGAGATCGACAAGGTGGCGCGCAGCAGCGGCGAGGGCGGCGTGCGCGGCGGCGGCGACGTCTCGCGCGAGGGCGTGCAGCGCGACCTGCTGCCGCTGATCGAGGGCACCACCGTGACCACCAAGCACGGGCCGGTGAAGACGGACCACATCCTCTTCATCGCCTCGGGCGCCTTCCACCTGTCCAAGCCCTCCGACCTGTTGCCGGAGCTGCAGGGGCGGCTGCCGATCCGCGTCGAGCTCGGCGCGCTGACGCGGGACGACATGCGGCGCATCCTGACGGAGCCGGAGCATTCGCTCATCAAGCAGTACACGGCGCTGCTCGGGACGGAGGGCGTGGCGCTCGACATCACCGCGGATGCGGTGGAGGCGATCGCCGACCTCGCCACCGACATCAATGCCAAGGTCGAGAACATCGGCGCGCGGCGCCTGGCGACGGTGATGGAGCGGCTGCTGGAGGAGATCTCCTTCAGTGCCAGCGACCGGCCCGGGGAGCAGGTGCCGGTGGATGCGGCCTATGTGCGGGACAAGGTGGCCCCGCTCGCGGGCAGCGCCGACCTCAGCCGCTACATCCTTTGATCCCTCCCCACGACGGGACCCTGCGCTGCGGGCCTCGGTCCTGCCTTTCAAGGCAGGGCCGGGGAGGGGCATCCGGGGACGGCCTGTAGATGGCGGCCACGCGTGCCAGCCTCGCCTCGCTCGGCTTGCTGCTGCCCTATCTGCGGCCCTATTGGGGGCGGGTGGCGCTGGCCGGGCTGGCGCTGGTCGCGGCGGCGGGGCTGACGCTCGGGCTGGGGCAGGGGCTGCGGCACCTCGTCGACGAGGGGTTCTCGGCCGGCAGCGGCGCGGCGCTCGACCGGACGGCGCTGGTGCTGTTCGGCCTGGTCGCGGCGCTGGCGACGGCGACCTGCGGACGGTTCTTCCTCATGTCCTGGCTCGGGGAGCGGGTGGCGGCCGATCTGCGGCGCCGCGTCTTCGAGCACCTGCTGACGCTCTCGCCAGCCTATTACGAGCGGGCGCGGACGGGCGACATCCTGTCGCGGCTCACCGCCGATATCGCGCTGCTGCAGTCGCTGACGGGCTCCGCCATCTCGCAAGGCATCCGCAACATCCTCACCGGCGCGGGCGCCTTCGCCATGCTGCTGGTGACGAGCCCGAAGCTGGCCGGGATCATCGCCGTCGTCGTGCCGATGGTGGTGCTGCCGATGATCGGCTTCGGGCGGCGGGAGCGGCGGCTTTCCCGGACTGCCCAGGAGCGTGTCGCCGATCTCGGCCACACGGCGGAGGAGGTGCTGAACGGGCTGCGGGCCGTGCAGGCCTTCACCCACGAGCCAGTCGACCGGGCGCGCTATGCGGTGCAGGTGGAGGACTCGGTCGGCGCGGCGCTGCGGCGGATCGGGACGCGGGCGCTGCTGATTCTGGTCGTCATCCTGCTCGGCTTCGGCGCCGTCACCTTCGCGCTCTGGGTCGGCGGGCAGGACGTGATCGCCGGGCGGATGACCGGGGGCGAGCTCTCGGCCTTCGTGCTTTATGCGGTGATGCTGGCGACCTCCGGGGCGAGCCTCAGCGAGGTCTGGGGCGAGGTGCAGCGCGCAGCCGGTGCGGCGGAACGGCTGCTGGAGGTGCTGGCGGAACGGCCCGCCGTCACCGCGCCGGCGGCGCCTCTGCTGCTGCCGCCGCCGCGCGGACGGATCGCCTTCGAGGAGGTCGTGTTCCGCTATCCGACGCGACAGGACCGGGCGGCGCTCGACCGTTTCTCGCTCCAGGTGGAGCCGGGGGAGACGGTGGCGCTGGTCGGGCCCTCGGGGGCGGGCAAGACCACCGTCCTGCAGCTGCTGCTGCGCTTCTACGACCCGCAATCGGGGCGCATCCGGCTGGAGGGCGCCGACATCGCGCGGCTCGACCCGGCGGCGCTGCGCGGGCGGCTCGGGCTGGTGCCGCAGGACCCGGTGATCTTCAGCACGACGGCGCGGGAGAATATCCGCTTCGGGCGCCCGGACGCCTCGGATGCGGAGATCGAGGCGGCGATGCGGGCGGCGGCCGCGGACTTCCTCGAGGCGCTGCCGGAGGGGCTGGACACGCATCTCGGCACCCGGGGGGTGACGCTGTCCGGCGGGCAACGGCAGCGCGTCGCCATCGCCCGCGCCATCCTGCGCGACCCCTCGGTGCTGCTGCTGGACGAGGCGACGAGCGCGCTGGATGCGGAGTCCGAGCGCGCGGTGCAGCAGGCGCTGGAGCGGCTGGCGCGGGGGCGGACGACGCTGGTCGTCGCGCACCGGCTGGCGACGGTGCGGCAGGCGGACCGGATCGTGGTGCTGGAGGGCGGGCGGATCGTCGCCAGCGGCACGCATGCGGCTCTGGTGCAGGAAGGCGGCCTCTACGGGCGCCTGGCGACGCTGCAGTTCGGAGCGTGAGCAGGCGGCGCTGAGCTTGAAGCGGCCTCCGTGAGCCGAGGCGAACGGGGGCCGTTCTAGTACAGCCCCCCCAGGCCCCGGTCCAGGCCGACGGCGGTGCCCCGTGCTGGATCCTCCTCCGGCGGCCGGGCGGCATTCTCGGTGCCCGGCCGGAAGGCCTCGGTGATCGACCCGCCATCCGCCTGCACCCGCACCAGCGCCACGCCCGGCGGCGTGCGGAAGGGCACGGCCGGGCTGCCGCGCAGCGCCGCCTCCAGCACGTCATGGAAGATCGGCGCCGCATTGCCGCCGCCGGTCTCGCCGTTGCCGAGCGTCCGCGGCTCATCGAACCCCATCCAGACGGCGACCACGATGTCCGGCGTGAAGCCGACGAACCAGTTGTCGACATAGTCGTTGGTCGTACCGGTCTTTCCGGCGATCGGCCGGTTCAGGCCCTTGCCCGCCGCCGTGCCCGTGCCGCGCTGCACCACGCCGGTCAGCAGGTTGACCATCTGGTAGGCCGCGATCGGGTCGGTGATCTGGCGGCGGTTGTCGGCCAGCTCCGGCGGTCCCGCCTGCGGGCCCGAGGCCGTGCAACCCGCGCAAGCGCGGGTGTCGCTGCGCCAGATCACCCGCCCGCGCTGGTCCTGCACGCTGTCGATCAGCGTCGGCGTCACCTCGCGCCCGCCATTGGCGAAGGCGGCGTAGCCGGCGGCCATGCGCAGCACCGTCGTCTCGCCCGAGCCGAGCGACATCGCCAGGTAGCGCGGCATGTTGGGGATGACGCCGAAGCGCGCCGCCGTCTCCGCCACCTTGTCCATGCCGACCTCCTGCGCCACCCGGATGGTGACGAGGTTCAGCGACTTCTCGAGCGCGGTGCGGATGGAGACATAGCCGTTGCTCACCGTGTCGCCGTAATTGCCCGGCCGCCAGATGCCCTGCGGCGTGTTGATCTCGATCGGCGCGTCGAGGAAGCGCTGCGTCGGCGGGATGCCCGCCTCCAGCGCCGGCAGGTAGACGAAGGGCTTGAAGGAGGAGCCGGGCTGCCGCTGCGCCTGGGTGGCGCGGTTGAACTGGCTCTTCTCAAAGGACCAGCCGCCGGCCATGGCCAGCACGCGCCCGGTCGCCGGGTCGAGGGCGACGATGGCGCCCTCCACCTGCGGGATCTGCCGCAGCGAGAGCCGCTCCGGCCGCGCCGGGACGCGGCCCTGCGCGACCTGCGCCGGCTGCAGCTCGACCAGGACGACATCGCCCGGCGCCAGCACCTCCTGCATCCGCCGCGGCGCAGGGCCGAGCCGCCCCTCGCCGAGCGCCCGCCGCGCCCAGGCCGCCTCCTCGAGCGGCAGGGCGGCGGTGCGCGGCTGCGCCGGCCCGCGCGGGTCGGGCCGCTCGATCCAGCCGAGCTTCGCCTCGCGGTCCCGGACCTCGAGCGCCACGGCGAGCTTCCATTCCGGCATGGCGCCGCCCGGCCGCTGGGTGGCCTCCAGCGCCGGCAGCCATTCCGTGGCATTGGCCGAGATCCTGGCCACCGGCCCGCGGAAGCCGCCGCGCCGCCGGTCATAGCCGAGCAGCCCGGTGCGGAGCGCGCCCTCGGTCGCCGCCTGCAAGGCGGGGTCGAGGCTGGTGCGGACGACGAGGCCGCCCGTCGTCGTCTGCTCCGGCCCGAAGCGCGTCGAGAGCTCGCGCCGCACGTCCTCGGTGAAGTATTGCCCGACCGGCAGCACCTCCGGCCGCCGCATCGGGCGGGGGACGATGGGCTCGGCCTTGGCCGCCGCTGCCTCGGCGGGGCTGATGGCATGGTCCTCGGCCATGCGGTCCAGCACCCAGTCGCGGCGGGCGCGAGCGGCCTCGGGGAAGCGCATGGGGTTGTAGTTGTTCGGCGCCTTCGGCAGCACGGCGAGGAAGGCGGTCTCGCCCAGCGTCAGCTCGTCCAGCCCCTTGTTGAAATAGGCCTGCGCCGCCGCCGCCACGCCATAGGCCTGGTAGCCGAGGAAGATCTCGTTCAGGTAGAGCTCGAGGATGCGGTCCTTCGGCAGCGTCTCCTCGATGCGGATGGCGAGGATCGCCTCGCGCAGCTTGCGCGTCAGCGTCCGGTCGGCGCCGACCAGCATGTTCTTCGCCACCTGCTGGGTGATGGTCGAGGCGCCGCCGAGCCGCCGCCCGCTGCCGTAATTCTCGACCGCCGTCAGCACCGAGCGCAGGATGCCGATGGGGTCGACGCCATGGTGCTCCCAGAAGCGCTGGTCCTCCGCGCTGACGAAGGCGGCCTGGAGCTTGCGCGGGATCGCCTCGATGGGGATGAAGACGCGGCGTTCGGTGGCGAGCTCGGCCAGTAGCCGGCTGTCGGCGGCATAGATGCGCGACATCTGCGGCGGCTGGTAGTCGGCCAGCCAGCGGTAGTCCGGCAGGTCGGCGGCCACCTGGCGGTAGAGCCCGTAGCCCGCCACCGCCCCGCCCGCGAGACCTATGGCCAGCAGCATCAGCAGCCCGCCGAAGACGCCGCGGAAGGGCGTCCGCCGCCGGCGCTTCGCCTTGGGCGGCGGGTCGCGCGGCGGCGGGGGCGGCGGCGCGATGTCAAGGGTCGGCTCGGGGCGGTAATCAGGCGGCGACATGGCGGTCCCAATACAGCGTCGCGGAGCGGGCGGCCACGCAACCAGGCGAGATATAGGGGCACCTCCCGCCGGCACCACGGAGATGTGCGGGCGGCCTCAGCCGGCCGCCGCCACCGCGCCCGGCGCGCCGAGGAAGCCATGGACCGCCTCCGCCAGCGCCGAGGCGACCTTGGCCCGGTGCGCCGCCCGGTTCAGCGCCGCCTCGTCCTGCGGATTGGAGAGGAAGCCCATCTCCACCAGCGCCGCCGGGACGTCGGGCGCCTTCAGCACGACGAAGCCGGCCCGCCGGTGGGTGTTCGGCAGCAGCGCCACCCGGTCCTCGAGCGAATCCACGACGAGCCGCGCCATGCGCTCGGAGCCGGAGCGCGTCTCCTGCCGGATCAGGCTGAGCAGGATGCGCTGCACCTCGGGCGGGACGCTCGGCAGGCGAAGGCCGCCATTGCGGTCCGCCTGGTTCTCCCGCCGGGCGAGGCCGGCCGCCAGGCTGTCCGTCGCGGTCTCGGAGAGGGTGTAGACGCTCGCCCCCCGCGCCCCCGGCGCGCTGTCGGCATGGAGCGAGAGGAACAGCGCCGCCTCCCGCCGCCTGGCCATCTCCACCCGGTCGCCGAGCGGGATGAAGACGTCGCGCCCGCGGGTCAGCGCCACGCGGCAGCGGCCGGCAGCCTCCAGCTGCCGCTTGAGCTCCAGCGCCGCGGCCAGGGTGATGCGCTTCTCATGCGTGCCCTGGCTGCCGATCGTCCCCGGGTCCCGCCCGCCATGGCCGGCATCGAGCATGACCAGCGGCAGGGTGCCGCGCGGCGGCAGGGCCGCGGTGGCGAATGGCCGGCCATGGGCAAGCCGGGCGAACTCCTCCGCCGGCCCCGGCCGCAGCCGGATGACGAGCTCCCCGCGCGCGGCCGCCACCTGCGGCGGCGCCACGGGCCCGGCCAGAGCCAGGATCACCGTCTGCGTGCCGCCGCTGCCCTCGCGCCGCAGCTCGGCGACGATGCCGGCGCCGGGCAGCCGGTTCGGGCCGCGCCAGCGCTGGTTCGGCAGCTCGATCACCAGCCGCGCCGGGCGCAGCGTGGCGGAAACGCGCCAGGCGATCCCCGGCCCGATCGGCAGGCTGACCCGCGTCTCGCCCTGCGCTGCGCTGAGTCGCGCCTGCGCCGCCGCCGCCTCGGCGAGGCCGGGCAGCATCAGTCCCGCGGCGCCGGCGATCAGCCCGCGCCGCCCCAGCCGCAACCGGCCATCCCCCTCGGTCATCCGTGCCACGCCCCCCAGCGTTGCGGCCCCTATCTAGCCCCTGCCCCATGCCGGGTGAAGCCGCATCGCCAGGCATTGCCGCCTTGTAGGGCGCCGTTATGACCAAAACATGGGCGATGCGGCGCGATGGTGGTCCGGATCACCGCTGCGTCAGCCTTGTGGAAGCCGAACCCCTCCCTTATGGTGCATTGCCCCGGCGGCGCCCGCTGCCGGCGGAGGATTACGGCGCTTCCACGCTGCCAGGCCATGGACCGGATCGGTCCGCCGGGCCTGCGGCGCGGTTCGCGGCGGTCCGGCATGGGGGGCGGCCACCGTCCCCGCGCTTCGCCGGCCCGCCACCCGCCACGGTCCCCCGACAGGCCCCTGGGTCCGCCCCGGGGCATGGCGTCGGTGGGGCTGCCCGGGACGCCGCCTCTGTCGCCATGCGGGACGTGTCGCGTGCGGACCCTTGGCGCCCCTTCCCAATCCTTCGGGGCGTCCCTGGTGCAAGCGTGGCCGACGTCGCCCCAGCCCCGCCCCGCGGGTCTGGCACCGGGGGCGCGAACCCTGGGGTGCCGCCCCGGGCCCATGCCTTGCGCCGCACCGGCGCGGCGGCAACCCGGGCCCCGGCCCCCGCCGGAGGAGGATGGATGGGCGCATGACGCGCGTGCCCTGCCCCCGCGATTGGCCGCCCCAGGCGCCGGTCAGCGGGAGGATGCAGGTCACCAGGATCGAAGCCCGGTGGACCGGAGGGAGGGGCCGCCGTCGCGCAGCCCCCCGCTCCGCGACAGCGGGCCGCGTCGCGCCATCCCTCGCTTCCGGGTCACGCCACCCCGATCCGCCGTGCCGCACCCCGGTGCCGCGCGGCGCGGAGCCCACGCTTCGATGACAAAGCGCATGCTGATCGACGCATCCCACGCGGAAGAAACTCGCGTGGTGGTGCTGGACGGCAACCGGCTCGAGGAATTCGACCTCGAGGCCGCGAGCCGGCTGCCCCTCAAGGGCAACATCTACCTGGCCAAGGTGGTCCGGGTGGAGCCAAGCCTCCAGGCCGCCTTCGTGGAATACGGCGGCAACCGCCACGGCTTCCTCGCCTTCAGCGAGATCCACCCCGACTATTACCAGATCCCCGTCGCCGACCGGCAGCGGCTGATCGAGATGCAGGCCGCCGAGGCCCGCGAGGAGGAGGAGTCGGAGGAGCGCGAGGCCGCCCTCGCCGATGCCCTCGAGGACGCCGCCGGCGAGGCCGGGCCGGCCCCCGAGGCGTCGCCCGCCGAGCCGGAAGCCGAAACGCCCGCCGAGGCAGAACCGGTGCCCGCCTCCGGCAGCCCCATCGAGATCGCCGCCGAGGCGCATTTCGAGGCCAGCTCCGAGGCGGCCCCGGAGCCGGTTGCGGAGCCCGTCCCCGGCGAGGGCGACCAGCCCGACCTCCCCACCCCGCTCGCCAACGGCCCCCTCCGCAACGGCCATGACCATGCGGCCGGCGAGGCGCAGGGCGAGGACGAGAACGGCGAGGAGGAGGACGCCCCCGCCCCCGAGACCATCGGCGGCGAAGGCCCGGAGGAGGTGTCCCGTGAGCGGCGCATCCCGCCCCGCTTCCTCCGCCACTACAAGATCCAGGAGGTCATCCGCCGCCGGCAGATCATGCTGGTCCAGGTGGTGAAGGAGGAGCGCGGCACGAAGGGCGCGGCGCTCACCACCTACATCTCGCTCGCCGGCCGCTTCTCCGTGCTGATGCCGAACTCGCCCCGCGGCGGCGGCGTCTCCCGCAAGATCACCTCCGTCACCGACCGCAAGCGGCTCCGCGAGGTGATCGACGAGCTCGGCCTGCCGGGGGGCATGAGCCTGATCGTCCGCACCGCCGGCGCGCAGCGGCCGAAGCCCGAGATCCGCCGCGACTGCGAATACCTGCTGCGGCTCTGGGACAACATCCGCGACCGCACCATGGCCTCGACGGCGCCCGCGCTGATCTACGAGGAAGCGGACCTCATCAAGCGCTCCATCCGCGACGTCTATGCCCGCGACGTCGAGGAGATCCTGGTGGACGGCGAGAACGCCTTCCAGGAGGCGCGCGAGTTCATGCGCATGCTGATGCCGCAGCATGCGAGGAAGATCCAGCTCTTCCGCGACGGCGGCCTCTTCGCCCGGCACCAGGTCGAGGCGCAGCTCGATGCGATGCACTCGCCGATGGTGCAGCTCCGCTCCGGCGGCTACCTGGTCATCAACCAGACCGAGGCGCTGGTCGCCATCGACGTGAACTCCGGCCGCTCCACCCGCGAGCGGCATATCGAGGACACGGCGCTGCGCACCAACCTCGAGGCGGCGGACGAGATCGCGCGCCAGCTGCGCCTGCGCGACCTCGCCGGCCTCATCGTCATCGACTTCATCGACATGGAGTCGGCCAAGCACGACGCCATGGTGGAGCGCCGGATCAAGGAGGCGCTGAAGCATGACCGCGCCCGGATCCAGGTCGGGCGCATCAGCCATTTCGGCCTGCTGGAGATGTCGCGCCAGCGGCTCCGCCCCTCGCTGACTGAGACCACCTTCGTCACCTGCCCGCATTGCCAGGGCCGCGGCCAGGTCCGCAGCCTGGAGAGCAGCGCGCTGCAGGTGCTGCGCGGCATCGAGGAGGAGGCGGCGCGCCGCCGCTCCGCCGAGATCTGCGTCCATGTCGCCGCCCAGGTCGCCTTCTACCTGCTGAACCGCAAGCGCGAGAAGCTGCAGGCGATCGAGGCGCGCTTCGGCATGTCCGTCGTCTTCGAGCCGGACGACACGCTGATGCCGCCCGCCTTCCGGCTGGAGCGGCTGCGGGCCGCCGAGCCGGGCCGCTTGCCGGAGGCGCCGCCCGCCGCCCTTCGCATGGACTACGCGCCGGAGCCCGAGCCCGAGGCGGAGCCCGAGGCGGAGGAGGTCGCCGAAGCCGCCGCCCCCGCCGAGGCCAGCGAGGCCGAGCGCGCCGAGGGCGAGCGCCAGGAGCGCCGCCGCCGCCGCCGCCGCCGCCGCGGCAACGGCCAGCGGGGCGAGGGCGCCCAGGCGAATGGCCAGGCCGAGGGCGACGGCGAGGATGAGGGCGAGGGCGAAGCCGAGGAGGAGCAGGCCGAGGCGCCCGCCGCCCCCGAGGCCGAGCCCCAGCCCGTCGCCGCGTCCGGGGAGGTCGCCGAAGCACCGGCCGAGGCCGAAATGGATGCCGCCGAGGCCGAGGGCGAGGCCGGCCGCGACGGCCCGCGCCGCCGTCGCCGCGGCCGCCGCGGCCGCCCGGGCCAGCCGCGCGAGGGTGAGGAGGCCGCCGCGCCGGAGGCCGAGCCCGCTCCGGCGCCCCGCCCCGCGCCGCCGCGCTATGTTGGCCCCACCCCAGCCGACCCCTTCGCCGGCCATGTCGACGACATCATGGCCGCGATGGAGGCCGCCGAGGCCGCGGCCGAGGCCGCTGCGGCGGCCCGCCGCTCGGCCCGCGCCGCGCTGCCGCCTGCGCCAGAGCCCGTGGCGGAGGCACCCGTCGCCAGCGAGCCGGTGGCCGAGCCTGCGCCGCCGCCGGTGGAGCCCGAGGCGGAGGCTGCCCCGGTCGCTGAGGCCCCGCCGCCCGTGCCCGACCCCGTGCCGGAGCCGGTCGCGGCCGAGCCCGCCCCGACGCCGGAGCCGGAGGTGGTGCAGGGGCCCGTCATCCAGCCGGTCAGTGTCGATGCGCTCGATGAGGCGGCGCCGAAGCGGCGAGGGTGGTGGCGGCGGTAGTCGCCAGACATGAGAGGGGCTCTGCCCCTCTCACACTCTCCCCGCCAAAGGCCGAAAGGCCTTTGAAAACCTTGAGTTAGCGCCGCGGTGGTGCGTCGGCGCCGGTCAGGTAGCCAGCCAGGCCCAGGGCCAATGCCCCAGCGAGGGTGGCGAAGGCGACGGGCCAGGCCGCCCCCGCCGGCGCCGCGGCGACGGCCCAGCCCGTCGCGGCCGGCAGTGCGGCGCTGCCCAGCGTCTGCGCCAGGTTCACCGTCGTCGCGCCGCGCCCGACCAGATGGTCGGGGAAGAGCGACCGGCCCTGCGCCACCACCACCACAGGGTAGCAGCTCAGCAGGCAGAGCAGCACCAGCAGCCCCGCCGCCACCGGCAGCGGCGCCTCCGGCCAGAGGGCGAGGGCCAGCAGCACCAGCACCGCCCCGCCCGCCATCCCCGCTACCAGCCATTTCCGCGTGTTCAGCCGCCGCTCCAGCGGACCCACGCCGAGCAGGCCGAGCACCAGCGCAAGCCCCATCGCGCCCAGCACCGCCCCGCGCGGCCCCGGCGCCAGCCCATGCACCTCGGAGAGGTAGGGCCCGGCCCAGACGGCGAGCACCGTCGCCATCGCCGCATAGCCGACGAGATGCATGGCCAGCACCGGCAGCAGCCCCGGCGTCCTCCAGACGGTGAGCTGGCCGCGCAGCGCGCCGGCCAACGTCTCACGCGGCCGCGGCGGGGGCGGGCGGTCCGGCGGGTCGTCCCGCACCCAGCCCCACCACAGCGCCGCCAGCCCGAGCGTCAGCCCGGACGAGAGCGCATAGGCCCCGCGCCACCCAAGCTCCGCCGCTACCCAGGCGAAAGGCGCTCCCGCCAGCAATATGCCGAGCTGGCTGAAGGCGAAGACCCGGGCGAGCGCGGTCGTCAGCCCCTCCCCCGCGTGCCAGCGGGCGCAAAGCACCACGCTCGCCATGAAGGAGGCGGCGCAACCGAGGCCGAGCAGGAAGCGGCCGGCAAGGAAGGAGGCGGCATCCGGCGCCAGCCCCTGCGCCAGCGCCCCCGCCGCTGCCGGCAGGCTGAGCGCCGCCACCGTCCGCCGCGGCCCGATGCGGTCGAGTGCCAGCCCCACCGGGATCTGCAGCACGAGCAGCGCCAGGAAGAAGGCGCCGTTCGCCGCGCCCAGCAGCGCTGTCCCGGCGCCGAGGTCGCGCGCCAGCTCCGGCCCGATCACCCCGAGTGCCGCACGGTGGAACTGGCTGGCGCTGGTCATCAGCGTCAGCGCCAGCAGCAGGCGCGCGGCCGGCCTCATGCGGCGATGCCGAGCGCCTCGCCCAGCCGCCGTGCCCCTTCCGGCGTCACCCGCAGCCGGCGTCGGGCCAGCGGGTCGCCCTCCCGCTCCGCCGGGATGCGGGTGAGCCAGTGGCGGCGCAGGCAGCAGGCGGCGATCTCCCGCCCGAGCCCGCCCGAGAGATGCGCCCGCCGCTCCGACCAGTCCATGCAGTCGCAGGCGAAGCGCCGGGCGGTGCGCGCCGCCGCCAGGTCGACGCCGAGCGCGGCGAGGCCGGCCTCGCCCGCCGCAGTCGCCACCCAGCCGCCAGCGGCCGGCTCGATCCAGCCGCGCCCGGTGAGCCCCGCATGCAGCGCGACGCCGAGCCGCCCGGCCAGGTGGTCGTAGCAGAGGCGGGCGGTGCGGAAGGCCTCGCCATGCGGCCAGCGCCGGGCGGGGGAGACGGCCTCGGTCAGGCCGCCCAGCGTCTCCAGCATCGCCGCCACCTCCTCCGAGGCCAGGCGGTGGTAGCGGTGCCGCCCCTGGGGGTGGACGGCGACCAGCCCGCCCTCCACCAGGCGCGCCAGATGCGCGCTGGCCGCGGGCGCCCCGATGCCGGCGACGCGCGCCAGCTCGCCCGCGGTCAGCGCCTCGCCCGCGAGTAGTGCCGTCAGCATGGCGGCGCGCGCCGGGTCGCCGAGGAGCACGGCGGTGGCGGCGAAGGCGGCAGGGCTGGTCATGCGGCGCAGCCTAGCCCGGATCGGGGCGCCGCGCTTCGCCGCGGAACGAAGGACAGGCGGCGCGCGGCGTGGCAGGCTCGGTGCCGGGAGGACCTCCATGATCGCCGTCATCTTCGAGGTCGAGCTGGCCGAGGGCCGCTTCGACGACTACCTGGACCACGCCGCCCGGCTGAAGCCCGAATTGGAGAAGGTGCCCGGCTTCATCTCCGTCGAGCGCTTCCGCAGCCTGACCAACCCGGCCAAGCTGCTGAGCCTCTCCTTCTGGGAGGATGACGCGGCCGTCGCCTGCTGGCGCAACCATGACGCCCATCGCGGCAGCCAGGCGGCAGGCCGCGCGGGCATCTTCGCCGGCTACCGGCTGCGTGTCACGGCCGTGCTGCGCGACTACGGCATGGCCGAGCGGCGGGAGCAGGCGCCGGCCGACTCCCTCGCCCTACACGGCTGGTAGGGCGCCGGGGCATGTCCGGCTCGCGCGGGTTCGCCGGGCAAGCTCCGGCCCGTTGCCTGGTCGGGCCGAGCACCTCGGTCGGATGATCCCGTCCGACCGGGGCTTGCTCGAGCCGCCGCGGCTGGCCATGGCCTGACCCTCCGCCGTCTCGCGCGTCGGGCCGGCGGTGCGGACTAGCCCGGTGCTCCGCCGCGCCTGCGCCACGGCGCCGCAGCGGTCGGTGAATTCCAGGGCGAGGCGGCAGGCCGTGCCATGCGCCTGCCGGCGCCGGTCCGCCTGACGCGAGGCGGCTCACCGGGCCAAGGCCTATCAACCAGCGGGATGGTTCACGGCCGTCAGCGACGTTTATGAAGGCCCAGGAAGCGGGCGATCCTCGTCGGGGCCGCCGCCATCGCCGCCTCCGGCCCGCAATAGGACAGGCGGAGGAAGCGCCCGCCGCGCTCCGCGTCGAAATCGATGCCGGGCGTCGCCGCGATCCCGGCCTCGGCCAGCAGGCGGCGGCAGAAATCGGGGCTGTCATGGGTGAGGTGGCCAATATCGGCCCAGAGATAGAAGGCGCCGTCCGCGGGCGAGAGCCGGTCGAGCCCGGCGGCCGGCAGGCCGGCGAGCAGCGCGTCGCGGTTGCGGCGGTAGCGGGCGAGGTTGGCCTCGAGCTCGGGCCGGCAGGCGAAGGCGGCCTCGGCGGCGACCTGGGCCACATGCGGCGCGTTGATGAAGAGGTTCTGCGCCAGGCACTCGACCGGGCGGACCAGGTCCTCCGGCAGCACCAGCCAGCCGATGCGCCAGCCGGTCATGGAAAAGTATTTCGAGAAGCTGTTGACGACGACGGCGCTCGCGGAATGGGCGGCCGCCGTCCGCTCCTCCACCGTGCCGTAGGTGAGGCCATGGTAGATCTCGTCCGAGACCAGTCGCACCCCCTCCGCCTCGCACCAGCGGGCGATGGCGATGAACTCCTCGGCCGGCAGCATGGTCCCGGCCGGGTTGCAGGGGCTGGCGAGGATCAGCCCGGCTGGGCGGGGGTCGAGCGCCTCCAGCATGGCGAGCGTCGGCTGCCAGCGCGTGGAGGCGTCGCAGGGCAGGATCTGCGGCCGCATGCCGAGGGCGGTCAGGATGTTGACGTAGGGCGGGTAGTAGGGCGCCGCCATGGCCACCGCATCGCCCGGGTCGAAGGCGGCGAGGAAGGCGAGCGGGAAGGCGCCCGAGGCGCCCACCGTCACCGCGATGCGCTCCGCCGGCACCGCGGTGCCGTAACGCTCCGCGTAATGGGCCGAGATGCGCTCGCGCAGCGAGCGGAGGCCGAAGGCCTCGGTATAGCCCATGGGCGCCCCGGCCTCGAGCGCCGCCACCACCGCCTCGGCCGCGCCGCGCGGGGCGCCGGTGCCGGGCTGGCCGACCTCCATCCGGAGGATGCCGAGCCCGTCCGGGAAGGCGCCCGCGGGCAGCGCCGCCGCCCGCGCATTGGCGGCGGCGATGACGTCCATCACCAGGAAGGGCGGCGCCGCGGCCCCGCGGCCGATCTTGAGCGCCATGCCGCTACCGGTCGATGGCGCCGAGGGCGACGCCGGCACCGCGAGGGTCGGTGACGATGGCGCAGCGGTCCGGATAGCCCGGCAGGTAGTTCGGGCAAACGGCGAGCTCGGTCCGCGCCGGCTCGGGCGAGCCGCCCTCGACGGCGTCCCTCGGCGAGGCCGAGCGCAGCAATTGCAGCGCCGCGGGCCCGGCGACGCCGGCCGGCGCCGCCTCCTGCCCGGAGGCCGCGACGGCGAGGCGGAAGCTCTTGATGTTCGGGTTGTAGGCCAGCGCCGCCGAGAGCAGCGGCGGCCGCACCTGGCCGATATTCGGCGCCGGCGCCAGCAGGAAGCCGAAGCCCGGCACCACCCGCCCGGTGCCGAAGAGGTTGTTCACGGTGAAGGCGCAGCTCACCGCGCCGCCGTTGCGGTCGAAGACGACGAGGCCGGTGGAGGCGCCGACCGGCCCGGGCTCCGCCGCCGGCAGGCTGGTGGCGGCGAGAATCGCCCGCGGGTCGCCCCCGCCGCCATTCCCTCCCTGGCGCCAGGCGGCGGCGGCGGCCAGGCCGCGGCGCGCGGCATCGGTGAGGTTCGCCCCGCCCTGGAGGGCGGCGAAGGTGGCGGCAGCCGCCAGCCCGCCATCGGCCGGAGGGGGCAGGAAGGCCAGGCGGTCGCCGTTGCGGACCGGCAGCTCGATCGGCGGGACGAGGTTCGGCAGGCCGGCGCGCAGTTCCTCGAGGGTCAGGCTGCCGCCGGCGGTGCGCGAGGCCTCCTCCAGCCGGCGGGCGAGCGTGCCCTGGTGCAGGTCGCCGACGCCCGCGACGCGGAGCTGGCCGAGCGTGCCGGCGAGCTCCGGCTGCATCATCGTCTCGCCCGCGCCCTTCGGCCGCCCGTCCGGCCGGGCGAAGATCGCCCGCGCCCCGGGGTCGGCGAAGAGCGGGCCGGAGACGGCGGCGAGGTCGGCGGCGAGGCCGCGGCTGACTTCCGTGCCGAAGCGGGCGAGCTGCTCGGCCGGGGCCATCAGCTCCTCGAAGGGCCGGCCGGGGTTGCGGGTGTAGAGGCCGAACAGGCCGCGGGCGAGCAGCGGCACGGCGGCCGGGCGGTCGGCGCCGGCGGGCACCCCGGCGCGGCTGCCGGGGAGGAAGAGCACGGCCTCGGTCGAACCCTTGGCCGGGTCGAAGGAGAGGCAGGCGCCGCCGCCGCCGAGCCCGGCGCGGGAGGGCAGGGTGACGGCGAGGGCGAAGCCGGCCGCCACCGCCGCATCCGTCGCCGTGCCGCCGGAGGCCAGCACGTTGCGGGCGATCAGCGCCGCCGCCGGGTCCTCCGTCGCCACGCCGCCGAGGAAGCCGCGGACGAAGCCCGGCGCGCCGGCCGGCGGGCCGCCGCCGAGGACCGGGGAGAGGAGGTTGTTCACGGTGCCGCAGCCGGGGAGGGCGAGGGCGGCGGCCAGCAGGAGGAGGCTGGCCCGCCTGAGGCCGCTGGCGCTGGTGGTCATGCTGCTGCCTGGTCCCCCTGCCGAAGGCGGCGCGGGGCCAGACATTGCCCCCGCGCCGCGTCGATCCAGGCGCGGCCATAAACGCCTTCGTCATCACCGGCAACCGCTGTTGATTCCGGAAGGCCGGGCTAGACTGGCCGCCGATCCTCGGGAGAGTGCCGGTTTGAAACGCATCCTCGTCGCCCTGCTGGCCCTCGGCCTGGTGGGCACCGCCGTCGCCCAGGGCTTCACGCCCGAGCAGCGGCAGGAGATCGTCGCCATCCTGCGCGAGGCGCTGGTGCGGGACCCTGGCATCTTGCGCGAGGCCATGGCCGCGGCGGAGCAGGCCGAGCAGCGCGACCGCGAGGGGGCGACGCGCCTCGCCATCGCCATGCAGGGCGACGCGCTGTTCCGCGACCCGGCGGACCCGGTGAAGGGTAACCCGCAGGGCACCGTCACCATCGTCGAGTTCTTCGATGCCCGCTGCGGCTACTGCAAGCAGATGCAGCCGGCGATGGAGCAGCTGCTGCGCCGCCAGCGCGACGTGCGGCTGGTGCTGAAGGACCTGCCGATCCTCGGCCCCGCCAGCGTGCTGGCGAGCCGCGCGCTGATCGCCGCCCAGCGCCAGGGCCGGTATGCCGAGCTGCACGAGGCGCTGATGAAGCTGCGCGAGGACCCGACCGAGGCCGTGCTGCGGCGCGAGGCGGAGCGCGCCGGGCTCGACTGGACGCGGCTCAGGCGGGACATGGACGATGCCGGCATCCAGACGCGGCTGAACGGCAATATCCGCCTCGCCCAGGCGCTCCGGATCGAGGGCACGCCGGCGCTGGTCATCGGCGAGGCGCTGGTGCCGGGCGCCGTCGACCTCGCCACGCTGGAGCGGATGGTGGCGGAGGCGCGGCGGGGGGGCTGAGGCGGTGGCCCATTTCATCTGCCAGGCCTGCGCCGTCCAGTTCGCCGAGAGCGCGGCGCCGCCCCCGCATTGCCCGATCTGCGAGGACGAGCGGCAATTCGTCCCGGCTCGCGGCCAGTCCTGGACCACGCTCGAGGCGCTGCGCGGCGGCCACAGCAATGCCTGGCGGCAGCTGGCGCCGGACCTCCTCGCAGTGCAGACGGTGCCCGCCTTCGGCATCGGCCAGCGCGCGCTGCTGGTGCGGACGCCGGGGGGCAACCTGCTCTGGGACTGCATCGCCCTGCTGGACGATGCGACGGAGGCGATCATCCGCGGGCTCGGCGGGCTGGCGGGGATCGCCATCAGCCACCCGCACTACTACTCGACCATGGTGGAATGGGCCCGCGCCTTCGGCGTGCCGGTCTGGCTGCATGCCGATGACCGCCAGCATGTGGCGCGGCCCGACCCCTGCCTCCGCTTCTGGGAGGGGGATGCGCAGCCGGTGCTGCCGGAGGTGGTGCTGCACCGGCTCGGCGGGCATTTCGCTGGCGGGGCGGTCGCCCATTGGTCGGCGGGGCGGGGGGCGCTCCTTTCGGGCGACATCCTGCAGGTGCTGCCGGACCGGCAGCATCTCGGCTTCATGCGGAGCTATCCCTGCCTGATCCCGCTGCCGCCGGCCAAGGTGCGGCGGATGGCGGGCTATTGCGGCCGGCTCGGCTTCGACGCGATCTACGGCGCCTTCCAGGACCGGGAGATCGTGACCGGGGCCAAGGCGGCGCTGGCCCGCTCGGCGGAGCGCTACTGCGCCTGGGCCGCGGGCATGGTGGAGCCCTGAGTCGCCGCGGCCGCCCCCCGGATTGCCGGCGCCGCTCCCGCGTATAGGATGCGCCCCGGGAGACATCTGGAATGGCGCAGCTCGGCGAGGCCTTGGGGCTGCTCGACCGGCTGGTGGGGTTCGACACCACCAGCCGCAACAGCAACCTCGATCTGATCCGCGACGTGGAGGCGTGGCTGGCGGCGCATGGCATCGCCAGCCGCGTCACGCTCGACGCGGAGGGCCGCAAGGCCAATCTCCAGGCCATGGTCGGGCCGCGCGTGGCGGGCGGCGTGGCGCTCTCGGCGCATGTCGACTGCGTGCCGGTCGATGGCCAGGACTGGAAGGCCGATCCCTTCCGGCTGCGGCGCGAGGCGGGGCGGCTGATCGGCCGCGGCACCAGCGACATGAAGGGCTTCGCCGCCTGCGCCATCGCCATGATGCCGGCCTTCGCCGCCATGGACCTCGCGCGGCCGGTGCATCTCTGGCTGACGCATGACGAGGAAACCAATGCCGCCGGCGCCTGGCGCCTGGCGACCGAGCTGGAGCCCGACCCGCTGCCTGGCTGCTGCATCGTCGGCGAGCCGACGGGCATGGCGCCGGTGATCGGCCACAAGGGCTATGCGAGCTGGGATGTCACCGTGACGGGCCTCTCCGGCCATTCCTCGCGTGCCACCGAGACGGCGAATGCGCTGCATGCGGCGGCCGAGGGCGTCGCCTTCCTCGCGCGCCGGGCGCGGCTCTTCGCCAGCTCCGGGCGGCGGGCGGAGGGGTTCGAGCCGCCCTTCACCACGGTGCATGCCGGCACCTTCCGCGCCGGCAGCATCCTCAACATCGTGCCCGACCGGGCCGAGCTCACCTTCGAGGTGCGGACGGTGCCGGGCGACGATGCCGAGGCGGTGCTCGCCGAGTTCACCGCCTTCATGGAGGGCGAGGCGATGCCGCCGCTGCGCGCGGTGCATCCGGCGGCGGAGCTGCGCATCGCGCCGCGCTCCGTGCTGCCGCCGCTCGACCTCGCCGAGGATGCGCCGCTCACCCTGCTGGTGCAGCGGCTGACCGGGCGCAATGCCGCCGGCCGCGTCAGCTACGGGACCGAGGCGGGGGTTTACCAACGCGCCGGCATCCCCACCATCGTCTGCGGACCCGGGCACATTGCCCAGGCGCACCAGCCGGAGGAATGGGTGGCGGAGAGCGAGATCAAATCCTGCCTCGGCTTCCTCGGCCGCCTCGCGGGGATGCAGGCGGGGTGAGCGTGGCGCGCAACCAGCCTGCGGCCCAGGGCGGCACCGGCATCCTGCGCCTCGAGGTGCGGATCGAGGCGCCCGACCTGCGCCCCTTCCTCGGCGGCAATGCCCTGCCCGGCGTCTGGAGCTTCGCCGCCGAGGCGCCGGGGCCGCATGTCGCCGTGGTCGCGCTGACGCATGGCAACGAGATCGCCGGCGCCGTGGTGCTGGAGCGCTGGCTGCGCGCCGGGCTGCGGCCGGTGCGCGGGCGGCTCTCCCTCGTCTTCGCCAATGTCGAGGCCTTCGCCCGCTTCGACCCGGCCGACCCGACGGCGAGCCGCTTCATCGACGAGGACATGAACCGGCTCTGGGACGAGGAGACGCTGGAGAGCGGCCGCCGCTCCGCCGAGCTGCGCCGGGCGCGGGTGCTGCGGCCCTTCTTCAATGGCGTCGACATCCTGCTCGACCTGCATTCCATGCTCTGGCCCTCGGACCCGCTGATGCTGGTCGGGCGGTCGGTGCGGGCGGCGGAGCTGGCGCTCGGCCTCGGGGTGCCACCGCTCGTCGTCTCGGATGAGGGGCATGCGAGCGGGCGGCGGCTGATCGACTATGCGCCGCTCAGCCAGCGCCCCGCGATCCTGGTCGAGGCGGGCGCGCATTGGGAGGCGGCGACGGTTGCCACCATGGAGGCGACGGCGGCGGCGCTGCTCCGGGCGAGCGGCGTGGTGGCGCCGGGGGACCCGGTGCTGGCCCCGGTGCCGGCGGAGCGGCCGAGGCCGCGCCTCGCCCAGGTGACGCGCACCATCTGCGCCCGCACCCCGGGCTTCGCCTTCGTCCAGGCCTTCCGCGGCGGCGAGGTGGTAAAGCGGCGCAACACGCTGATCGCCCTCGACGGCGAGATGGAGATCCGCGTGCCGCATGACGACTGCCTGCTGGTGATGCCGAGCCTCCGCACCATGCCGGGGCAGACGGCGGTGCGGCTGGCGCGCTTCGTCGGGTGACGCGGAGCGCGTTCCGTCCGGCCCGGCGCACGGACCCCGCTTCCTCTGGTTGCTTGGCCGGGCCATGCCTCCGGTCGGGTGATGCCAGCCGATCGGGCTTTGCTCCGGCTCGCCGGATTTACGCCCCTGGCCGTTCCGGCCTTCGGCGGCCGGGCTCCGTCAGCCCTCGGGCAGCGGCTCGCCCTCGCGCGCCTCGCCATGCTGCGCGAGCAGGGCGAGCATGGCGCGCGCCGCCGCCTCCACCGCCTCCGCCTCGGTGCCCTTGGCCACCAGCGCGACGCCGCCGCCCTTGCCGCGGTAGTAGGGGTAGCTGCCGAGGTCGAGCGCCGGGTGCTGCCGCTGGATCGCTGTCAGCCCCGCCGCGATCTGGCCCTCATAGACATAGTCGGCATGGACGGTGCGGGAGAGGATCGGCCGGCCGCGCTCGAGGCTCGGCGCCAGCGCCTCGAACATGGAGCGCATGATGCGCGGCACGCCCGCCATCACATGGACGTTGCCCATGCTGAAGCCGGGCGCCGTCGTCTCCGTGCAGCGGATTGGCACCGCGCCGCGCGGCAGCGTCGCCATGCGCAGCCGGGCCTCGTTGAATTCGACCGGCGGGTCGCGCCGCGCGTAGTCGGCGGCCATGATGGCGCGCGTCTCCTCATGCACCTCCCAGGGCACGCCGAAGGCGCGGGCGATGCACTCGCTGGTGATGTCGTCATGCGTCGGGCCGATGCCGCCCGTGGTGAAGACGTGGGTGAACTTCGCCCGGCACTCATTGACCGTGACGATGATCGTCTCCGGCACGTCGGGGATGACGCGGGCCTCGCGCATCGGGATGCCGAGCTCGCCGAGGCGCGTCGCGAGGTGCTGCAGGTTGGCGTCGCGGGTCCGGCCCGAGAGGACCTCGTTGCCGATGACGAGCAGGCAGGCGGTGGGGTTGTCGGTCATGGAGGCTCCCGAGCCTGGACAGGTCCCTGGAGCTTAGCCCTCGGCGAGACGGAGCGTCACCGCCTGGCGCACCGCCGGGTGGCGGAGGCCGATGCGACCAGGGGCGATGGCCTCCTGCCAGCCGCTCGCCCTTGCATGGCGGATGAGGCGGGAGGGCAGGACGATGACGCCGGGCTGGGCGCGGCGGCTCGAGACCTGCACCTGGTCGGCGTCGAACTCGACCCGCCAGCCCTCGCGCTGAGCCAGGCGGAGGAGGGTGGAAAGGACGGACCAGTCGGTCTTCGGTCGGGCGGCTTCCATGCGACCCGTTAATGCCTGGAAGGGTACCGGCGTTGCCTCGCCCGCGAATTCGTGCAGCACACCGGCGCGAGTCATTTGCCCTGGCTTCACCGATCGGGCATGAGCGGGCCCCACGCCCCCGTGACTGCCGACAGGACCGACCGAGCGATGCGCGTGCTCTTCGTCCACCAGAATTTTCCCGCCCAGTACCGCCATGTCGCCCGCGCCTTGGCGCGGCGGCCGGGGATGCAGGTGATCGGGCTCGGCGAGAATCCGGGGGAGCCGCTGCCGGGGGTGCAGCACCTGCGCTACAAGGCGCCGCCCCCGGGGGCGAAGGAGACGCACCGCTATGTCCGCCGCTTCGAGAGCGCGGTCTATCGCGGGCAGCAGGCGGCGCGGGCGGCGCTCAGCCTGAAGGAGCGGGGCTTCACGCCGGATGTCGTCTGCTGCCATCCGGGCTGGGGAGAGGGCCTCTTCCTCCGCGACGTCTGGCCAGAGACGAAGCTGCTTTACTACTGGGAGTTCTACTACCACTCGACCGGCGCCGATGTCGGCTTCGACCCGCCCGGGCAGATCTCGATGGACGATGCCTGCCGGGTGCGCATCCTGAACGCCAACCACCTGGTCTCGCTGCAGGTGGCGGATTGGGGGCAGACGCCGACGCAATGGCAGGCCAGCCGCTTCCCCGACTGGGCCCGCGCGCGGATCTCGGTGGTGCATGAGGGGGTCGACACCCATGCCATCCGCCGGCGGAAGGGTGTGCGGATCACGCTGCCCGATGGCTGCACCCTGGCTGAGGGCGACGAGGTGGTGACCTTCGTCGCGCGGGGGCTCGAGCCCTATCGCGGCTTCCACGTCTTCATGCGCGCCCTGCCGGAGATCCTGGCGCGGCGGCCGGCGGCGCGGATCGTCTTGGTCGGGGGGGAGGAGCCGCATTACGGCAGCAAGCCGCGCGAGGGCGAGAGCTGGAAGACGGTGCTGCTGGCCGAGCTCGGCGGGCGGCTGGACCTGTCGCGCGTCCACTTCACCGGCAAGGTGCCGCACGAGACGCTGCTCGGCCTGCTGAGCCTCTCCATGGCGCATGTCTACCTGACCTATCCCTTCGTCCTCTCCTGGTCGATGCTCGAGAGCATGTCGCTCGGCTGCCTGGTCATCGGCTCCGCCACCGCCCCGGTGCAGGAGGTGATCGAGCATGGGAGGAACGGCCTGCTGGTGGACTTCTTCGCGCCCGACCGGCTGGCCGAGACGGTGGTGCGCGCGCTCGAGGACCCGGCCGCCCATGCCCCGCTCCGCGAGGCGGCGCGGCGGACGGTGGTCGAGCATTACGACCTGGACAGCGTCTGCCTGCCGCAGCACCTGGCGCTGATCGACGCCGTTGCCGCGGGGCGCCGCCCGGCGTTGGGCTAGGGCTTCACAACATCGTGTTTAACCTCTGGTTTGGTAACATTGTGTTCAGGGGAGAGGGGTTAAGATTTCGGGCGTGACAAGTCGTGTTGCGCTGCACACAATGGCGCTCATCAATCTGTGATTGACGGCCGAGGTCGCTGGCGGCTGCGGGAATGCCCTAGGGGATTGGCATGGAACAGCTCGGGCTCGGGATCATCGAGACGGACGTCGGCTTCGGGCGGAAACTGGCCAATTTCTTCGACCAGCACGGCTTCCCAGCCGAATTGCACCCGGACCCGAAGCTCCTGCTGGCCCGCCTGCCGAACCGGCCGCCGAGCGTCATCCTGCTCGGCGAAGGGGAGAAGCCGGCCAGCGCGCTGCACACCCTCCGCCGGATCCGCGAGCTGTCCGTCATCCCCTGCATCATGCTCGCCAGCCGCGGCGACGACCTCAGCGAGATCGTGGTGCTCGAGGCCGGCGCCGACGACATGGTGGACCGCGACCTGCCGCCGCACGCCCTGCTGGCCCGCATCCGCGCCGTGCTGCGGCGGGGCGCCTGGGGCACCGTCCAGGCGGAGCCGGCGATCGGCGTGGATGGCTGGCGGCTGATCCCCCAGCGCCGGCAGCTACTGCGGCCGGACGGGTCGGAATGCGCCCTCACCACGGCTGAGTATGACCTGATGTGCCTGCTGGTGGAGCATCGCGGCAAGCCGATCAGCCGCGACACCGTCGCCCGCGCCGTCTTCCGCCGCCCCTTCCGGGCCGAGGACAGGACCGTCGACAACCTCGTGCTCCGGCTGCGGCGGAAGCTCGGCCTGGCGCAGTACGACTGCATCAAGACCGTGCGCGGCGCCGGCTACCTGTTCGCCGGCTTCGCCGATTGCGGCCTCAGGGTCGCCTGATCTTCGCCCTGTTTCCGGCCAGGTTTCCGGTGTAGGTCGCCGCAAACACGACGGAGAACTCCTGTGGCGATCGTGCCGGTCATCTTGTCAGGCGGAACGGGGACGCGGCTCTGGCCGCTCTCGCGCGAAGGCTACCCCAAGCAGTTCTGGGCCCTGCTCGGCCACGAGACCATGCTGCAGCAGACGGCCGGCCGCGCCATGGGCGCCGCATTCGCGCCGCCCGTCGTCGTCTGCAACGAGGCGCATCGCTTCCTCGTCGCCGAGCAGCTGCGCGAGGCGAAGGTCGCCGGGCCGCGCATCCTGCTCGAGCCGGCCGGCCGCAACAGCGCCCCGGCCATCGCCGCCGCCGCCCTGCTGGTCGCCGAGCAGTCGCCGGAGGACGTGATCTGGGTGAAGGCGGCCGATGCCGCCATCGCCGACGTGCCGGCGCTGCATGCCGCGCTGGAGAAGGCGGTGGTCGCGGCGCGCGCTGGCCGCATCGTCACCTTCGGCATGCGGCCGACCGCGCCTGAGACGGGCTACGGCTATATCGAGCCGGGCGCCGAGCTGGCCGAGGCGCCGGGCGTCATGCGGCTCGAGCGCTTCATCGAGAAGCCGGATGCGGCCAAGGCAGCCGACCTGGTCGCCGATGGCCGGCACCTCTGGAACAGCGGCATGTTCGTCGCCACCGCCGCGACGCTGCTCGCCGAGCTGAAGCGCTTCGCCCCAGAGGTGGTCCGCAGCGTCGGCGCCGCCATGGCCGAGGCCAAGCGGGACCTCGACTTCGTCCGCCTCGGCGCGGCGGCCTTCGGCGCGGCGCCGGCCATCTCCATCGACTACGCGGTGATGGAGAAGACCACGCTCGCCGCGGTGGTGCCGGCGGATATCGGCTGGTCGGACCTCGGCTCCTGGGCGGCGCTCTGGGAGGCGGGCGAGAAGGACGGGCAGGGCAACGTCGTCAGCGGCCCGGTCTCGCTGGTCGATGCCGAGGGCTGCCTGGTGCGGTCGGAGGGCATCCTCACCGGCGTGGTCGGGCTGAAGGATGTCGTCATCGTCACCACCGACGATGCGGTGCTCGCCATGCCGCGCGAGCGGGCGCAGGACGTGAAGCGGCTGGTCGACCAGCTCCGCCGCGCCGGCCAGAAGGAGGCGACGGCGCATCGCCGCGTCTACCGCCCCTGGGGCAGCTATGAGGGGCTGATCCAGGGCGACCGCTTCCAGGTCAAGCGCATCCAGGTCCGGCCGGGGCAGAAGCTGTCCCTGCAGAAGCACTTCCACCGCGCCGAGCACTGGGTGGTGGTGCATGGCACGGCCATCGTCCACCGCGACGGCGAGAACGTGCTGCTGCGCGAGAACGAGAGCATCTACCTGCCGCTCGGCTGCGTGCACCGGATGGAGAATCCGGGGATGATCCCGCTGACGCTGATCGAGGTGCAGGTCGGCTCCTATCTCGGCGAGGACGACATCGTCCGCTTCGAGGACACCTACGGGCGCACCTGATCGAGGAAGGCTGGCCGCGCCGCGGGGTCGAAGGCGATCCCCTCGGCGCGGAGCGAGGCCGCCAGCGCCTCCTCCGGCATCCGCGCATGGCGGACCAGGAGGCGGAGGTAGAGGCCGACGAAGGCCGGGCCGTGGCCGGCGCTCTCGCCCTCCGCCGTGCTGGTCATGGCATGCGCCAGCTCGTGCAGCAGGACCCAGCTCGGCAGCTCGGGCGGCGCCTCGATGGCGAGGCGCGTGGCCCGCGCCACGGTGCGCCGGGCCTGGCGGGGCAGGGGCCGTACCCGCGGCGGGAAGCGCAGGCCCTCCGCCGCCCAGACATGGTCGACCAGCGGTTGCAGCCGCGCGAAGGGAACGAGGGAGGTGTCGCGCGGCGCCACCACCCGGTCCTCCCAGGCATAGAGGCGGCGGGCCGCCGCGTCGTCGCGGCTCATGTCAGGCGGCGGGTGCCCGGCCCGGCGCCGACCGGGCGGTTCAGCCCGACGCGCCCGCCGGCCTCCGCGCCATGGCCCCAGGCGCCGCGGTCCCGCACCGTCGCCGTGCTGGTCACGCTGCGCAGGCGGATGCCGAGGCCGCGGAAGCCCTCCTCCACCTTTCGCTCCTTCACCAGCACCAGGGCGGTGCCGGTGGAGGTCGTGGCCTGCCGCGCCGCGGCGGCGGCCTTGCGCTCATCGGCCATGGCGTCGAGGCGCTTGGCCACCCGGTCGGCGAAGCCGTAGCGGAAGCTGCGGAGGATGGCCTGGCCGGGCAGCGGGTTGCCGCGATAGGCCGGGCTCCGGCGGTAGCGCGCCTCCTCGAAGGCGAGCGCGCCCTCGATGACGCGGAGCAGGTACTCCGCCATCTGCACATCCGGCTCGAGGCCGTAGAGGACCAGGTCCTCCCGCCCGTCGGTCCAGCCGCGGCATTCGCAGAGGCGGAGCACGGAGGGGAACAGCCAGCGCAGGGCGATGCGGCCCGGCCCCTGGACGGGGAGGCGCGCCTGCACGCAGGCCTCCTCCCGCAGCTCCACCTCGCCCATCGAGAGGCCGTAGACCTCGAGCAGCTCGCCGACCTTGGCCGCCGCCGCCATCGCCTCCGCCTCGGAACAGCCGCGCTCGACGGTCTTGGCGGCGAGGGCCCGGATGCGGGCCTTCACCTTGGCGAGTTCGCTCTGCTGGTCCATCCCGGCCAGATGAGGCGGCGGCCGGGCGATGGTCAAGGCCGGCCTCGCAGGGCTAGGCTCGGCGCCGCGAAGGAGGACGCCATGCTCCGCTACCGCTTCGACCATGTGCATCTCCGCAGCCCCGATCCGGAGGCGACCGCGGCCTGGTTCGAGGCGATGCTGGGGGCCGAGGTCATCCGCTCCGTCCAGCAGGGCAAACCGCGCATCGACATGAAGGTGGGCGGGCAGGATGTCTTCCTCATCGAGGCCGATGCCGCGGCGGCCGCGCCGCCCTCCGCGCCTCATCAGGGCATCGACCATTTCGGGCTGAGCGTCGAGGGCCTGGACGAGGCGGTGGCGGAGCTGAAGGCGAAGGGCGTGCGGTTCACCATGGAGCCGAACTCGCCCCGGCCCGGCATCCGCATCTGCTTCCTGCGCGGGCCGGAGAACATCTCGATCGAGCTGCTGGAGCGCAGCCCTGCCTGACCGCCATGGGGCGATGCGCTGGCGTTGTCTCGCAGCCCCGACATGGCTAGCCTGCAGGCCAATGGCGCGGCACGCGCCGTCCTGGAGGAAAGATGACGTCCCACGCTTCCTGGCGCCTGGCGATGGCCGGCGCGTTGTCCCTGTCCCTCGCGGCTCCGGCGCTGGCCCAGCAGGCCGCCGCCCCACCCGGCTGGGCGCAGGGGCGCCCGGCGGAGCAGGCGAACAGCTCCCTGGCCCCGCACGCCCCCCGGCTGACGGCGACCCCCGCCGACCGCATCCCGCTCGACGCCATCCGGCTGCCGGAGGGCTTCAAGGCCGAGCTCTGGGCCGCCGGCATGCCGGGCGCGCGGATGATGGCGCGCGGCGAGGACGGCACGGTCTATGTCGGCACCCGCACCATCGGCCGTGTCTATGCGGTGAAGGATGACGGCGGCGCGCGCAGCACGCGCATCCTCGCCCAGCGGCTGGACAACCCCAACGGCGTGGCGGTGCGCGACGGGGCGCTCTACGTCATCGCGGTCAACCGCGTGCTGCGCTACGACAACATCGCGCAGAACCCGAATGCCGAGCCGGTGGAGCTGACGGAGGCCTTCGCCCTGCCGACCGAGGCGCATCACGGCTGGAAATTCGCCGCCTTCGGGCCGGACGGCAAGCTCTACATGAATGTCGGCGTGCCCTGCAACGTCTGCACCTTCGACGAGAACCGGCATGCGCTGATCGTGCGCTACAACCCGGACGGGTCCGGGCGCGAGGTGATGGGGCACGGCATCCGCAACTCGGTCGGCTTCGACTGGCGGCCGGGGACCAACCTGCTCTACGCCAGCAACAACGGCCGGGACTGGGCCGGCAACGACTCGCCCGAGGACACGCTGCACCGGCTGGCGCGCCCGGGCGAGCACCACGGTTTCCCCTATTGCTCCGGCGCCGCGTGGCAGGACCCCGGGCATACCGGGCGGCAATGCTCCGAGTTCCCGGCGCCGGTGGCCCTGCTCGGGCCGCATACGGCGCCGCTCGGCATGCGCTTCTACACCGGCGCGATGTTCCCCGAGGCCTATCGCGGGCGGGCCTTCATCGCGCGCCACGGCTCCTGGAACCGCGATGCGAAGAGCGGCTTCGACGTCGTGACCGTGGCGTTGAACGAGGACGGCACGCAGGGGCGGGTGGAGCCCTTCCTCACCGGCTTGCTGGATGCCGCCGGGAACAGCTTCAAGGGCCGGCCCACCGATGTGCTGGTGATGCCGGACGGCTCGCTGCTGGTCTCCGACGAGCAGAACGGCGCGATCTACCGCATCACCTACCAGCGGTGACCGGCTTGCGGGCCCTGGTGCTCGGGCTGGCGCTGATGGCGCCGGCCCTGCCCGCCGCGGCGCAGGATGCCGCGGCGGAACGCGGCGCGGCGCTGGTGGCGGCGCGCCAGTGCGGCGCCTGCCATGGCGAGCGCGGCGTCTCGGCGACGCCCGCGATCCCGTCGCTGGCCGGGCAGCAGGCGGAGTTCATCGCCCTGCAACTCGTGCTGTTCCGCGAGGGGCTGCGCGACGTGCCGGCCATGCAGGCGCCCGCCGAGGGGCTGACGGATCAACAGGTGGAGGAGCTCGGCGCCTATTTCGCCGCCCTGCCCCATGCGGCGGCGCCGGACCGGGCGCCGCGCCAGGCCGCGGCCTATGACAGCGGGGCGGCGCTGGCGGAGCAGCTGCGCTGCGGCGTGTGCCACCTGCCGGGACTCGTCGGGCAGAACCAGGTGCCGCATATCGCGGGCCAGCGCGAAGACTACCTGGCCGACACGCTGAAGGCCTACCGCGACAGCAAGCGGCATGGGTCGGATACGCAGATGAACGGCGTGGTGCAGGGGCTGAGCGACGCGCAGATCGAGCAGATCGCGCATTACGTGTCGCAGCGCTAGGTTTCCGTCTGCGAAGACCTTGGGTTGGCCCACGGGCTTCGCCGACAGCCAGGCCACGAGGGCCGGTGCGCGACATCGGCCTGCATGAGCGGGGCGGACCCCGCTTCGTCGAGGCCACCGGCAGCGTCAGCTGCGCGGCGCCGCGGCGCGCGCCAGCCGGTCGTTGATCGCGGCGCCCAGCCCGGTCTCCGGCACCGGCATGGCGGCGATGCCGCGGCAGCCCTGGGCGGTGCCCGCCTCGTCCAGCCAGCGCAGCCCGGCGAAGAGACGCGCGGCCGCCTCGCGCAGGTCGCCCGCCGCGGAAAGGTTCCAGGCCAGCGCCGCGCCGGGCAGGGGCGGGCCGAAGGCCAGCAGCGCCTCGTCCGCCGCAACCGTCGTGGCGCCGAGGCGCACCGGCAGGCCCGGGGCATAGTGGGAGAGTAGCATCCCCGGCGAGCGCAAGCTGGCCGTCCTTGCCGCGGCGGACAGGGGCAGCGTGCGGCCGACCGGGCCGAGCGCCGCCTCGATCGCCTCCACCGGCACGCCGCCGGGGCGGAGCAGGACGGGGCCTGCGCCGGTGAGGTCGAGCACGGTCGACTCGACGCCGACCGCGCAGGGCCCGTCATCCAGCACCGCCGCGATCCGCCCGCCGAGCCCGGCCAGCACATGCTCGGCCGTCGTCGGGCTCACCTGGCCGGAGCGGTTGGCCGAAGGCGCCGCCACCGGCACGCCTGCGGCGCGCAGCAGGGCGAGGGCCGTCGGATGCGCCGGCACGCGCACCGCCAGCGTGTCGAGCCCGGCGCCGGCCAGCAGGTCCACCCGGCATTCCGGCCGGCGCGGCAGCACCAGCGTCAGCGGCCCCGGCCAGAAGCGGGCGGCGAGCAGAAGGGCACGGTCGTCGGCGCGCACATCGGCGAAGGCGGCGTCCGCATCGGGGTAGTGGCAGATCAGCGGGTTGAAATGCGGCCGGCCCTTGGCCTCGAAGATGCCGGCGACGGCGCGGCCGTCATGCGCATCGGCGCCGAGGCCGTAGACCGTCTCGGTCGGGAAGGCGACGAGGGCGCCCTCGCGCAGCAGGGCGGCGGCGCGGTCCAGCATGGCCGGCGTCAGCCGCTCCGTCATGCGCCGCGGCAGATGAAGTCGGGGTTGCGCCAGCCCGCCTTGCCGTAGCGAAGCGGGGCGCCGTCCAGCAGCGTCACCGCCCCGCCGGCGGCCTCGACCAGCGCCTGGCCGGCGGCCGAATCCCATTCCATGGTCGGGCCGAAGCGCGGGTAGAGGTCCGCCGCGCCCTCGGCCACGCGGCAGAATTTCAGCGCGGAGGAGGCGCTGCGCCGCTCCGCCACCGGCCGGCCGGCAAGGAAGGTGCCCATGCGCGGATCGTCGGCATAGTGGCGGCTGGCGAGCACCGTCAGCCCCTCGGGCGGCGGGCGGCGGGCCCGGATGGGGCGACGCGGCGCCGCATCCTCCTTCCACGCCCCGGCGCCGAGCAGGCCGCCGAAGACCTCGCCCGTCGCCGGCAGGGCCAGCGCGCCGAGCACCGCCCGGCCCTCCCGCACCAGGCCGATGCAGACGGCGTATTCCGTGCGGCCCTTGGCGAAGTCACGCGTGCCGTCCAGCGGGTCGACCAGCCAGAAGGCCGGGCAGACCGCCGTGACATGGCCGGCCGCCACCTCCTCCTCCGCCACCACGGGGATGTCGGGCCGGGCGGCGCGCAGGCCCTCGACGATCAGCGCCTCGGCGACGTGGTCGGCCTCGGTGACCGGGCTTTCGTCCGACTTGCGGTCCACCGCGAAGCCGGCGCGGCGCACCGCCTCGATCGCGGCCGCGGCGCGGCGGGCGAGGCCGGCGGCAAGCTCCAGCAGGGATGCATCGTCCATCCCCCGAGCTTTACCCGCCCGGCCCGTCTCCCGCCAGCGGCGGAGGGTGCTATCTTTCCCGGCAGACCCCTCAGCCCGGAACCCCAGCCGCATGATCGACATCGCTTTCGTGAAGCCCGCCCTGCCCCGCCATGGCGCGTTGGTGCTGCCCATTGGCGAAGGGGCGGAGGCCCTCGGCGGGCTCGCGCAGGAGGTGGATGCGGCGTCCGGCGGCGCGGTGCAGCGGGCGCTCACGGCAGCCAACTTCAAGGGCCGCAAGGGGCAGAGCTGCACCATCTGGGCCCCGGCGCTGGCCGATGGCGCCCCGGGGCCGGCCCGCATCGTCGCCATCGGCCTCGGCAAGGAGATCACGCCGGAAGCCGCCGAGGCCGCCGGCGGCGCGCTCTACGGCCTTGTCCAGGCGGAGCGCGAGGCGGTGGTCGCCGCCGAGGCGCTGCCCGCCCCGGTGGCCGCCGCGCTCGGCATGGGCCTGCTGCTGCGCAGCTACCGCTTCGACCGCTACCGCACCACGGAGAAAGAGGAGGACAAGCCGAAGCTCGAGCGCCTTTCCATCGCCACCGACGCGGCGAGCGCGGCGAAGGCCGCCTGGGCGCCGCTGCGCGCCGTCGCCGACGGCGTCTTCCTGACGCGGGACCTGGTGAGCGAGCCGCCGAACATCCTCAACCCGCCGGAGATGGCGGAGCGCTGCCGGGCGCTGGAAAGCCTCGGCCTCACCGTCGAGATCATGGGGCCGAAGGAGCTGAAGAAGCTCGGTATGGGCGCGATCCTCGGCGTGGCGCAGGGCAGCGTGCAGGAGCCGCGCATGGTGGTGCTGCAGTGGAACGGCGCCTCCAAGGGCAAGAAGGCCCCGGCGCAGCGCCCGGTCGCCTTCATCGGCAAGGGCGTGACCTTCGACACCGGCGGCATCTCCATCAAGCCCGCCGCCGGGATGGAGGACATGAAGTGGGACATGGCCGGCGCCGGCACCGTGATCGGGCTGATGGCGGCGCTCGCGGGGCGGAAGGCGAAGGTGGATGCGGTCGGCCTCGTCGGCCTGGTCGAGAACATGCCGAGCGGCAGCGCGCAGCGCCCGGGCGACGTGGTGACGACGGCGAGCGGGCAGACCGTCGAGGTCATCAACACCGATGCCGAGGGGCGGTTGGTGCTGGCCGATGTCATCCACTACTGCCAGACGCGCTTCGCCCCGCGCTTCATGGTCGACCTCGCCACGCTGACGGGCGCCATCATCATCGCCCTCGGCCACGAGCATGCCGGCCTCTTCAGCAACGATGACGAGCTGGCCGGGCAGATCATGGCGGCGGGCCGCGCGGTGGGCGAGGCCTGCTGGCGGATGCCGCTCGGCGAGGCCTATGACAAGCAGATCAAGTCCGACATCGCCGACATGAAGAATGTGGGCGGGCGGCCGGGCGGCTCGATCAGCGCGGCGCAGTTCATCCAGCGCTTCGTCGACACCAAGGCGGGGCCGATGCCCTGGGCGCATCTCGACATCGCCGGCACGGCCTGGAGCGGCAAGGACCTGCCGACGGCGCCGAAGGGGGCGACGGCCTTCGGCCTCCGCCTGCTCGACCGTATGGTCGCCGAGCATTACGAAGGCTGAGCCGCGCCCCATGCTGACAGTGAAGCTGCGGCGGGCGCCGCGCGAGGATGCGCGGGCGCCGCTCGCCCTGCCGCTGCCGGAAGCCGCCGCGGTGCCGGCCGCGCTGCGGGCGGCGGCGGAGGCGGCCGGCTTCACCGGCGCGGCGGGCCAGGCGGTGCTGCTGCCGGAGCGGGGGGTGATGCTGCTCGGCACCGGCGCCGCGCGGCGCCCGCTCGACTGGGAGGAGGCCGGGGGCATCGCGGCCGCCGCCGCCGGGGAGGCGCGGCGCTTCGCCATCGATGCGCGCGGGCTGGCGCCGGCGGACGCGGCCGCGCTCGCCGCCGGGGCCTGCCTGCGCGCCTGGCGCTTCACCCGCTACAAGGCGGAGCCCCAGCCCGGGCCGCGCCGGCTCGACCTGCTGGTCGACGATCCGGAGGCGATGGCGCCCTTCTGGGACCGGGCTTCGGCCGGGGTGCGGGGCTGCCTCCTCGCCCGCGACCTGTCGATGGAGCCGGGCAATGCGCTGACGACGCGCGCCTTCGCCGCCCGGCTGGAGGCGCTGGCGGAGCATGGCATCGGCGTCGACGTGCTCGGCCGCAAGCGGCTGGCGCGGGAGGGGCTGGGCGGCCTGCTCGCCGTCGGCGGGGGCAGCGAGAACCCGCCGCGCCTCGCCGTGCTGCGCTGGCGGGGCAGCGTGGCGACGGCGCCCGTCGTCTTCGTCGGCAAGGGCATCTGCTTCGACACGGGCGGGATCAGCATCAAGGGCGCGGCGGGGATGGAGGCGATGAAGGCCGACATGGCCGGCGCCGCGGCCTGCGCCGGGGCGGTGCTGGCGCTGGCCCTGCGGCGCTCCCCGGCGCCGGCCGTCGCCATCCTCGCCCTGGCGGAGAATGCGGTGGGGGCGGAGGCCTACCGGCCGGGCGACGTGCTGCGCATGGGCTCCGGCCGCACCGTCGAGGTCATCGACACCGATGCGGAGGGGCGCCTGGTGTTGGCCGATGCGCTGCACTACGCGCAGCGCTTCAAGCCCCAGGCGGTGCTCGACCTGGCGACGCTGACGGGCGCGATCGTCACCGCGCTCGGCCATCACCGGGCGGGGCTGTTCGGCACCGACGACCGGCTGCTGGCCCAGGCCCAGGCGGCGGGGGAGGCGGTGGGCGAGCCGCTCTGGCCCATGCCGATCGGGGCGCGGCACCGCGAGGACCTGGCCAGCGCCATCGCCGACCTCAAGCAATGCGCGACCGGGCGGCGGCAGCCGGATGCCTGCCATGCCGCGGCCTTTCTGCGCGAATTCGCTGGCCCCGCGCCCTGGGCGCATCTCGACATCGCTGGCGTCGACGACCGGCCGGAGGCCGCGGCGCTCGGCCCGCGCGGCCCGAGCGGCTTCGGCGCGCGGCTGCTCGATGCGCTGGTCGCCATGTATTTCGAGCACTGACCGTCCGATGACCGCAGCGCCGCCTGGCGCGGAGGTCTGAATCGGCCGGTGGAGGGTATCGTCCGATGACCGCAGCGCCGCCTGGCGCGGAGGTCTGAATCGGCCGATGGAGGATTGAGCATGGCGGAGGTCGCCTTCTACCACCTGACGCGCCTGCCGCTCGAGATGGCGCTGCCGAAGCTGCTCGGCCGCGTGCTCGGCACCGGCGGGCGGGCGCTGGTGCTCTGCGGCAGCGAGGAGCGGGTGGCGGCGCTCGACGACGCGCTGTGGAAATCGACGGATCCCGACTGGCTGCCGCATGGCACGGCGAAGAGCGGCCATGCCGCCATGCAGCCGATCTGGCTGACGGCGGAGGATGCGCCGGCGCCGAACGGCGCCCGCTTCCTCGTGCTGGTGGACGGGGCGGAGAGCGCGCGGGTCGCGGAGTACGACCGCGTGCTCGACCTCTTCGACGGCGCCGACGAGGCGGCCGTCGCCGCCGCCCGCCGCCGCTGGAGCGCGGCCAAGGCGGCGGGGCATGCGCTCTCCTACTGGCAGCAGGGCGCGCGGGGCTGGGAGAAGAAGGCCTAGCCGCCCTCCAGCCGGATCCCGGTCAGTTCCACCAGCGCCTGCCAGCGCTCGACCTCCGCCTTCTGGAAGGCCGCGAATTCCGCCGCGCGCAGCGGCGCCGGGGCGAAGCCGAGGGTCGCCAGCCGCGCCGCCATGGCCGGCTCGGCGAGGATGCGGGGCAGGGCCTCCGAGAGCCGGTCGATGATCGGCGCGGGCGTGCGCGCCGGGGCCCAGAGGCCGAACCAGGCATCGACGGCCATGCTGGGCGCGCCCGCCTCGGCGAAGCTCGGCACGTCGGGGAAGTCGGGCAGCCGCGCCGGGGCGCCGATGCCGAGAGCCCGCAGCCGCCCCTCCCTCACCAGGGTCATCACCTGCGGCCAGGTCGAGACGAAGAAGTCGACGACGCCCGCGATGGTGTCCGTGGTCGCCTGGGCGCCGCCGCGATAGGGGATGTGCGTCGCCTCGAGCCCCGCACGGCGGACGAAGCTCTCCGCGATCACATGGCTCGCCGAGCCGACGCCGGAGGAGGCGTAGGTGAGCGGCCCCGCCTTGCCGCGCGCGGCCAGCTCGGCGAGCGTGCGCGCGGGCGAGGCGGCGGGCACGACGAGGGCGTGGTGCACCTCGGCCAGCCGACCGATGGGGGCGAAGTCCTCCACGGGCCTGTAAGGCAGGTCCCGCACCATCGCCGCATTCGCCGCATGGGTCTGGTTGTTGCCGAGGCTGAGGGTGTAGCCGTCCGGCGCCGCCACCGCCGCCGCCTGGGTGCCGACCACGGCGGCGCCGCCCGGCCGGTTCTCGACGACGAAGCTGCTGCCGGGGATGGCGGCGGCCAGCGCCTCGGCCAGGGCGCGGGCCAGCACATCGGTGCTGCCGCCCGGCGGATAGGCGAGGAGGATGCGCACGGGCTTCGCCGGCCAGGGCGCCTCCTGCGCGCGGAGCGCGCCGGGCGCAAGCAGGGGCGCGGCGAGCAGCGCGCGGCGACGGATCATCTTTTCTTCCCCTCCAGAAATATCCGGTAATGAAACATCACCGCTTCGTGACGGCCTGAACTGCGCTGGTCAAGCTTCGGGATACACTTGGTTTCTACTTTGCCGTTATCATGACACAACCACCAGGCATCCTCCCCCCGGATGCAGGAGACCAGAGATGCCACGCAGACAGGCTGCGCGCTGCACCGGCCCGGCGGGGAGATGAGGCGCATGGAGAAGCGCACCGATCCCTGGGGAGACTTCCTGCGGCGAATCCTCCTCTCGGCCGGGCTTGCCAGTGCGGCCGCGGTATCCACGGCCTCGGCCGGCACCGACGCCCCGCAGGCCGAGGTCTCGGAGGCCGAGCCGCAGCCGGAGGCCCCTTCCCCCGCCGCCAAGGCCTGACTCACCGCCGCGCCGCGAAGAAGCTGCGCAGCACGGCGCCGCATTCCGCCTCGCGCAGGCCTCCCACCACCTCCGGCGCGTGATGGCAGGACGGTGCGGCATAGATCCGCGCGCCATGCTCGACGCCGCCGCCCTTCGGGTCATAGGCGCCGAAGACCAGGCGGCGGATGCGGAAGAAGCCGATGGCCTGGGCGCACATCGGGCAGGGCTCCAGCGTCACCGTCAGCGTGCAGTCGGCGAGGAACTTGTCGCGTCGCACCGCCGCCGCCGCGCGCAGCGCCAGCAGCTCGGCATGGGCCGAGGGGTCGTGCCGCGCCTCCACCTCGTTGGCCGCCCGGGCCAGCACGCCCCCGGCGGCGTCCGTCACCACCGCGCCCACCGGCACCTCGCCCCGCGCGGCGGCGGCGCGGGCCTCGTCGAGAGCGATTTCGATCGGGGAGGGCATGGCGCGAGCTTGCCCCGCCCCATGCAGGAGGTCTAGCAGAGCGCCATGCCCACCCGTCCCATCATCGGCGTCACCCTGGATGCGGAGGAGCCCGGCGGCTACTCCAAGCTGCCCTGGTATGCGCTCCGCAAGAACTACTTCTCGGCCCTCGCCGAGGCCGGCGCGCTGCCGATCGCCCTGCCGCACCATGCGGAGCTGGCGGAGGCCTATCTCGACCGCATCGACGGGTTGCTCGTCACCGGCGGCGCCTTCGACGTGGACCCATCGCTCTATGGCGAGGGCAGCACCCACCCGACCGTCACCCTGAAGGCGGGGCGCACGGATTTCGAGCTCGCCGTGACGCGCGGGGCGCTGAAGCGCGACATGCCCGTGCTCGGCATCTGCGGCGGCGAGCAGCTGCTGGCGGTGGCGCTGGGCGGCACGCTGATCCAGCACATCCCGGACAGCATCAGGACCGAGATCGAGCATGAGCAGCCCAACCCGCGCAACGAGCCGGGGCATGAGGTCGCCATCGCGGAGGATACGCTGCTCGCCCGCATCATCGGCAAGCCGCGCATGGCGGTGAACAGCGCGCACCACCAGGCCGTCGCCACGCCGGGTGCCGGTGCGCGGGTGAATGCCGTGGCGCCGGACGGGGTGGTGGAGGGCGTCGAGCATCCCGGCCACCGCTTTGCCCTCGGCGTGCAATGGCATCCGGAATATGCCGTCGACCCGGCCGACCCGCTGATCTTCGCCGCCTTCGTCGCGGCCTGCCGCCGGTGAGCGAGGCGGAGGAGGAGGACGGCGAACGCGGCGAGCGCATCGCCAAGTGGCTGGCCCGCGCCGGCGTCGCCAGCCGCCGCGATGCGGAGCGGATGATCGCCGAGGGCCGGGTGAAGCTGGACGGCAAGGTGGTCGGCAAGCCGGCCACCTTCGTCCAGCCCGGCCAGGCGGTGATGGTCGACAACCGCCCCGTCGCCAATGCCCAGCGCACCCGCCTCTTCCGCTACCACAAGCCCGAGGGGCTGGTGACGACGCACCGCGACGAGAAGGGCCGCAAGACCGTCTTCGACGCGCTGCCGCCCGGCCTGCCGCGGCTGATCTCGGTCGGCCGCCTCGACCTCACCTCCGAGGGGCTGCTGCTGCTGACCAATGACGGCGCGCTGGCGCGGCGGCTGGAGCTGCCCTCGAACGGCTGGATCCGCCGATACCGCGTCAGGGTGAACGGCGACGTGGACGAGGGGGTGCTGGCCTCGCTCGGCCGCGGCATCGTCGTCGACGGCGTGCGCTACGCGCCGATCGAGGCCGGGCTCGACAGCCGCAAGGGCGCCAATGCCTGGCTGACCGTCGCCCTGCAGGAGGGGCGCAACCGCGAGATCCGGCGGGTGATGGAATATCTCGGCCTCACCGTGAACCGGCTGATCCGCGTCTCCTACGGGCCCTTCCAGCTCGGCGCCCTGCCGGCCGGGGCGGTGGAGGAGGTGAATGCCAAGGTGATGCGCGAGCAGCTCGGCCTGACGGAGGAGCAAGCGCCGCGCCGGCGGGCCGCGCCGAGGGCCGCGGAAGGGTGAGGCTCATCGCCGGGCGGCACCGTGGGCGGCGCCTCCAGGCTCCGGCCGGCATGGCGACGCGCCCGACTGCCGACAGGGTGCGCCAGGCGCTGTTCGACCTGCTCTGGCACGCCCCCTGGGCGGGGCGGGAACGGGTGGAGGGCGCCGCGGTGCTCGACGCCTTCGCCGGCACCGGGGCGCTCGGGCTGGAAGCGCTCTCCCGCGGCGCGGCGCGGGCCAGCTTCCTCGAGACCGACCGGGGGGCGCTGGCCGCGCTGCGCGCCAACATCGCCGCCTGCCGGGAGGAGGCGCGCTGCACCGTCCTCGCCGCCGATGCGACCCGGCCGCCGCGCGCGCCCTCGCCCTGCGGCCTCCTCTTCCTCGACCCGCCCTATGCCGAGGGGCTGATGGAGGCGGCGCTCGCGGCGCTGGCCGCCGCCGGCTGGATCGCGCCGGACGCCATCATCTGCGCCGAGTATGCCGCCGGCGCCGCCGCGCCGCCGCCCGGCTTCGCCCTGCTGGCCGAGCGGGCGCATGGCGCCGCGCAGCTGCTGGTGCTGCGCCCGGCATGATGGCCGTCCGCCGGCTGCGGCGCCTGCTGGTGCCGCTGCCCTCGGCCGCCATCGGCGGGGCGGAGCGGCATACGGCGAGCCTCGCCCTGGCGCTCGCCGAGGCCGGCGTCGAGGTGACCGTCGCCGCCGAACCCGCCCTGCTGCCGGGCCTGGCCGCGCTCTTCCGCCCGCTTGCCCCCGTGGCGGCGCCGGTCGGCTGGCGCGAGGCGGAGGGGATGGAGGCCAATGCCGCCCGCCAGGCCGGGGCCGCGGCGGCGCTGATCGCCCGCCATGTGCCGGAGGCGGCCCTGCTGCCGCTGCCCTGGCCGAGCCATGGCCTCGGCCTGCAACGCGCCCTGGCGGAGGCGCATCTGCCCGGCCTCGCCATCGCCCATCTCGCCCCGCATGAGCCGGAGCCTGTGCCGGCCGCCCTGCTGCGCCCGGCGCTCGCCGCGCCGCTGGCCTGGGCCGCGGTCTCCGCCCCGGTCGCCGGGCGCGTGGCGGCGCTGTTCGGCCTCGCGCCCGGGCAGGTCGCCGTGGTGCCGAACGGCGTCGCGGTGCCGCCCGAGGACCCGGCCCGGCGCGCGGCGCAGCGCCTCGCGCGGCGGGCAGCGCTCGGCCTCGGGCCGGGGGCGCCGCTGGTGCTCTTCGCCGGGCGACTGGAGGAGAAGAAGGGCGCCGACCTGCTGCCGGCGCTGGCCGGGCGGCTGGGGGAGGAGCTGGGCGCCACGCTGGCCGCGCTCGGCGCAGGGCCCTTGGCGCCCCTGCTCGCCGCCCATCCGGCAGCGCGGGAGGGGGGGCCGCTGCGCCTGCCGGGCGCGGTCGACGACGTAGGGGACTGGCTGCTGGCGGCGGACGCGCTGGTGCTGCCCTCGCGGCTCGAGGGCTGCCCGCTGATCGCGCTGGAGGCGGCGGCGCGGCGCTGCCCCATCGTCGCCACCGCCGCCGCGCTCGAATGCTGGGGCGACGCTGCCCGCTCGCTGGCCCTGGTCGTTGCGACGCAATCGGTACTGGACCTGACCGACCGGGTTTCCGTTGCGATAGCGAAGCCTGCGGATATGGCGCCCCTGCTCGACCTCGCCGGGAAGAAGGCCGGTGATTTTGACAGGCCAAGGATGGTCGGCCAGTATTTTGCGCTGCTTCGCGGCCTCGGTCCGGCTGCGGCGCCATCGGGGCCGGCCCGGGCCCATCCGGACGGACGCTGACCGATGCAGACGACGCCGAAGGCGCGGACCCTCCCGGGGCCTGCCGGGACAAGCTGGACCGCCGCCGTCGAGGTCGCGGTCATCATCCCCGCCCATGGCCAGCCGGGCCTGCTGCCGGAAGCCATCCTCTCCGTCCTCGACCAGCAGGGCGGGCCGCCCGCCGCCGCCATCGTCGTCGACGATGGCTGCCCCCATCCGGAGACGGCGGAGACCGCCCTCGCCTTCGCCAGGCTGCATCCCGGCCGGGTCTTCCTGCTGCGCCGGGCGAATGGCGGGCTGTCCGCCGCGCGCAACACCGGCATCGACTTCGCCCTCGCCGCCTTTCCCAGCTGCCGCGCGCTGCATTTCCTCGATGCCGACAACCGGCTGCATCCGCACTACCTGGCCCGGGCGCTGGCGGCGCTGGCAGCGGCGCCGGCGGAGGTCGGCTGGGTCTACCCGGACATCGACGAGTTCGGCGGGCAGGACCACTGGACCACCGGCGGTGACTTCTCGCTGCTGCAGCTGCTGACCTGCAATTACTGCGAAGCCGGCAGCGTCGTCCGGCGGGAGCTGGCCGAGAGCGGCCTTCGCTTCGACGAGACCATGCGGGAGGGCTTCGAGGACTGGGATTTCTGGCTCTCCGCCGCCGCCCGCGGCTGGCGCGGCCGGCACCTGCCGCATGCCGGCTTCCGCTACCGGCGCCGGCCGGAGAGCATGCTCTCCTCCTCCGAGCGGCTGCGGCCGCTGCTGCTCGGCCAGATGCAGCGGAAGCATGCGCGCCTCCTCGCGCCGAGGCGGTTGCTGGCGATGGAGGCGGCGGAGGCCCCGCGCTTCGCCCTGCACCTGCCGGATGAGGGGCAGGTCCGCCTCGTCCTCGACCCGGCGGAGGGGGGACTCGGCCTCCCGCCGAGCCAGGCCCGCGAGCGGCTGCTCGCGGCGATGGAGCAGCCGAGCGCCTGCCACCACCCGGAGGTCCTCTGCTTCACCGAGGCGCCGGTGCTCGAGCTGCTCGGCCGCGCCGGCGTGCTGCACATGGTCTTCTGGTGGGCCGAGCGGCTGCTGCGCGAGGCGCATGTCGTGGCCCTCGAGATCGTCGCGGCCGGCCAGCCGATGCTGGCGCTGGAGCGCCCCGGCACCGCCGCCGGGCACCTGGCCCAGGCGCCGCTGGTCTTCGCCCGCAGCCGGATGCTGTGGGAGGCGGCCGGCGACCTCTCCCCGGCCTGGATCGAGAGCCTGCAGGGGCCGTCGCCGCAGCCCGCCAGCGCGTTGCTGCGGCTGCACCTGCCGGCGCCGGGTGCGCTCGCCAGCCCCCTGCCGCTGCGGCTGCTGCTGCTGGAGGCGGCGGCGCTCGGCCGCCTGCGCCGACGGCGGAGCGCCATGCCCGCCGGCTGGAAGCGCGAGTACCGCCCGCCGCGCGGCCGCATTGCCGCCGATGCCGGGGCCGTCATCGGCATCGGCCGCCTCCTGCCGCGCCTGCCGCGGCCGGGGGCGCGCGACATCGGCTTCCTGCTGCCGCTCTTCGCCTTCGCCGGGCTGGAGAAGGTGATCCTCAACCAGGCCGCGGTGCTGCGCCGGCGCGGCTGGCGGACGCATCTGGTCGTGCTCGGCCAGAGGCGGATCGACCGGGGCGCGGAGTTCGCCGGCGCCTTCGACACGGTGATGCTGCTCGACGGGCTGGGCGAGACGGCCGTGTCCTGGGAGGGCGGCTATTTCGGCGCCGGGGTCTCGCATTTCGGCGGGTCGGAGGCGGCGCGGGACGTGCTCGGCGTGCTGGCCGGGCTCGACGTGCTGGTCAACGTCCATTCGCTGGCCGGGCAGGCGCTGATGGCGCCGCTGCGACGGCTCGGCCTCCGCGTCTTCGGCGGGCTGCACCTCATCGAGCACGGGCCGCATGGCGAGCCGCGCGGCACGCCGCATGTCCAGGCCGCCTACGACCATGCCTATGACGGCGTCATGGTGATCTCGCGCCAGCTGCGCGACTGGTGCATCGGCGCCGGCATCCCGCCGCGGAAGATCCACCTGGTCGAGAATGCGCCGGGCTATGCGGCGCGGCCCGCGCGCGTCGCGGCGGCGCTGGCCGCCCGGCAGAGGCAGCCGCGGCGGCCGCTCCAGGTGCTCTTCCTCGGCCGGCTGGACTGGCAGAAGGGGCTCGACCGGCTGGCCGCCATCATCGGCCGCAGCGCGCCGCTCGGCCTGCGCTGGCGCGTGGCCGGGCGGGCGGTGCTGGAGGATGCCGCGCAGCCGGAACTGGGCGTCGCGGTCGAGCCGCCGGTCCTCGAGCCGGAGGCGCTGGACGCGCTCTATGCCTGGGCCGACGTGCTGGTCCTGCCCTCCCGCTTCGAGGGCGTGCCGCTGGTGGTGCTGGAGGCGCAGCGCATGGGCTGCGCCGTGATCGCCACCGATGTCGGCGCGGTGCCCGAGGCGATCCGGCATGGGGAGGACGGCTTCCTCGTCCCGCACCGGCAGGGGGAGGAGGCGATCGTCGCCGGCTTCGTCGAGAGCCTCGCGCAGCTCTCCGCCGACCGGGCGCTGCTGGCCGGCATCGCCGCCGCGGCCGCCGCCCGACAGGCCGGGGGCGGCTGGCCGGAGCGCATGCGGGACTTCCTTGACCATCTCGACCGGCTGGTGCCGGCGCCAGGACTGCCCCGATGACCCTGCTGATCGCCCCGGCCGACCTCGCCGACCTGCATGACGGCAGCCCGCTGCTGCTGGCGCTGGAGGGGGTCGACTTCGCCGCCCTCGCCCTGCCGGGCCTCTCCGCCTGGCAGGTGGCGATGCGCGGCGGCAGCCTTTGCCTGCATCGCCCGGGCGCGGCGGCGGAGCGGGCGACAGAGCCGGTGCCGGTGCCGCCGGCCCATGTGCTCGCCCTGCTGGCGCCGGATGCCGCAGCCGCGGCGCCCCTGCTCGCCTTGTGGTCCGCCGCCGGGGCGGAGCTGCCGCCGGTGATCGAGGCGGCGGAGGCCGGGGCGGCCTTCCCGGCGCTCGCCCGCCTGGCGCTGGCCGCCCTTGGCCGTCAGGCCGCGGCCATCGCCGTGTTGCACCGCGCCCTCGCCGCGGCCCGGCAGGAGGCGGAGGAGAGCCGCGAGGCCTTCGTATCCCTGGTCCGGCATGGCAGCCGCCAGGCTGCGCCGGCCCCGCTCAGCCAGGTGCTAGCGCTGGAGCCCGAGCCGGGCGCCGAGGCGGCGGCCGAGGCGGGGCGGCTGGCGGCGGCCCAGGTGCTCGGCCTCCGGCTGGAAGGCGTGGCGAGCCTCGCGCTGCATCTGCGGGAGGCGCATGTCGGCCCGGCCGGGCTGCTCCGGCTGCGGCTTTACGGGGCGGAGAGCGGCCGGGTTCACGGCGCCTGGCTGGTGCCGGGCGAGGCGCTGCTGCCCGGCTGGCTGGTGCTCGACCTGCCGACGCCCATCGGCCCGGTGCGGGAAACCGCCTGCCTCGACATCGCAGCCGAGCTGGAGGCCGGCGACGGCCTTGCCCTCTCGCTCGAGGCCGGGGTGACGGCGCCGGAGCGGGCGCTGGCGGTGCGGGGCGGGCCGGCGCCGGAGCGCGGCCTCGCGCTGCGGCTCTGGACCGCGCCCTTCGGCCGGCGCTTCACCGTGCCGCCGCACTGGGATGCCGAGGCGGTCGGGCTCGATCTCGGCTGGCCCGGCGTGCCGATGCGGCTGCCGGCCCAGCTGTGGGAGGCGGCGCGCTTCCCGGCCGGGCAGGTGGAGTGGGTGGCGCTCGGCAGCGAGGCGCCGCGGCTGCAGGCGAGCTTCGGCGCCGGCCGGCGGCTGGCCATCGCCCTGCCGACGGTGCCGGTCAATGGGCTCGACCTGCTGCAGGCGGAGGTCGCGGTCGCCCGCGGCGATCCCGGCCTGCTCGAGGCGGCGCTCTGGTTGCAGCCGGAGGGGGGCGCGCGGGCGCTCGAGGGCGACCTGGTGCTGGACGCGGCGGAGGCCCGCTGGAGCGGCTGGCGGACGGCGCCGCCGGAGGGCGGGCCGCTGCTGCTGCCCCTGGCCCTGCCGCCCGACGGGCCGCGCCAGGCGGCGGTGGTGCTGGTGCTGCGCCATGCCGGCTCGCCGCCGGACCAGCCGCTGCGGGTGGAATGGTCGGAGCTGCTCGGCTTCCGCACCCTCGCCGCCGCGCCGCGGCCGGATCCGGCGAGGCCGCTCCCCGCCCCGCCGCCGGCGGAGCCGGTGCGGGCCGCGCCCGCGCCGGTGGCCTGGCAGGCCGCCGCCCCAGCCGTCCCCTTGGCCGCCCCCTCGCCGATGGCGGCCGGGCCGCATGCGGCGCTGATCCGCCTGCAGGAGTATTTCGTCACCCCGGATGGCGGCTACCGCCACCTCGACCTCTGGCTGGAGCAGGTCAGCGACGGGCCGTGGAGCTGGCCCATCCTGCGCGTCAAGCTGGCGCAGCGGGGCGAGGGGCCGGTGCTGGAATTCCGCAACCGCGAGGGCTGGCCGAGCCTCTTCTCCGCCTGGCCGGGGACGGAGGCGGATGGCTGGGGCCCCTATTGGCTGGTGCGGGAGGCCGATCTTGCCGGCGACCTGTTCGACCGCCTGCCGCAGGAGCGCGACCGCCGGATGCTCGCCGCCTTGGTGCGGCTGCTGCCCGAGGCGGTCGCCCGGGCGGCGCGGGAAGCGCCCGAGGCGGCGGCGCAGGAGGGCCGATGGGTGGCGCTCGCCCGGCAGCTCGCCGGGGCGCTGAGGGTCGCGGCCGCGTAGAGCGTGATCACGAGCCCGCTTGACGATGCGGGCCCGGCTTGGGAATTCTCGCGCCCATGCACGACACAATCGAGCCCGATGTCCTCGTGATCGGCGGCGGCCCCGCCGGCTCCACCGCGGCCGCCCTCCTCGCCCAGCAGGGCCGGCAGGTGGTGCTGGTCGAGAAGGAGAGCCACCCGCGCTTCCATATCGGCGAGAGCCTGCTGCCGCGGAACCTCGACATCCTTGAGCGGCTCGGCGTGCTGGAGGCGGTGCGCGGCATCGGCGTGCACAAGCCCGGCGCCGAATTCGTCTCCGACCGCACGGGGCGGAGCTGCGCCTTCCCCTTCGCCCAGGCGCTCGACCGCGAGCGGACCCATGCCTGGCAGGTGCGGCGGTCGGAGTTCGACCGGCTGCTCTTCGCCAATGCCGGGCGGCTCGGGGCCGAGACGATGGAGCGCACCCGCGTCACCGACATCCAATTCGCCGCGGCCGGCGAGCGGGCGACGGTGACGGCGGAGGGGCCGGAGGGCGAGACGCTCACCTTCCGCCCGCGCTACCTGCTGGACGCCTCCGGCCGCGACACCTTCCTCGCCGGCCGGCTGAAGGTGAAGACCAGCAACAAGTACAACAACACCGCCGCCTGCTACGCGCATTTCCGCAACGTGGAGCGGCGCGAGGGCGAGCTCGACGGCTATATCAGCATCCACCTCGCCGAGGATGGCTGGTTCTGGCTGATCCCGCTGCCCGGCAACGTGATGAGCGTCGGCTTCGTTGGCAACCAGTCGGCCTGGAAGGGGCGGCAGGGCAGCGCGCAGGACCTCTTCCTCCAGCGCATCGCCTCCAGCCCGACGGTCGCGGCGCGGATGCGCAATGCCGAGATCGCCTCCGAGATCTATGCCACCGCCAACTACAGCTACCGGGCGCGGCAGGGGAACGGCCAGGGCTACCTGATGATCGGCGACGCCTACGGCTTCGTTGACCCGATGTTCTCGACCGGCGTGCTGATGGCGATGACCGCGGGCGAGCTCGGCGCCAAGGCGGCGCATTGCTGGCTCGACGACCCGGTGCGCGGCCAGCGCCTGGCGGAGCGCACCAACCGCGAGCTAGGGCGGGCGATGGACCGCATCTCCTGGCTGATCTACCGGGTGAACGACCCGGTGATGCGCTCGCTCTTCATGGCGCCGAAGAACGCGCTCTGGATGCGCGACGGCATCATCAACATGCTGGCCGGCAACCTGCGCGGCTCCTGGCGCGCGGCGGTGCCGATCCTGAGCTTCAAGGTGGTCTACCACACCCTCTCGGCCCTGCACCGCGTTGGGCTCGGGCCGAAGATGGCGGAGGAGGGCCCGCCGCCGGCCCTCGCCCTGGCAGAGTAGTCAGCCGGTTCTCGCCAGCCAGTCCCGGCCCGCGGCCTCCGCGCCGGAGGGCAGGGGCTCGGCCGGCTCCTCCATCCAGGCGAGGATGTCGCGGGCGACCACCGCCCGCTCCTGGTCGCGCAGCAGCAGGTGGTGGCCCTTCGGGTAGAAGCCGAGGCGGACCGGCGCCGCCGGGCCGAAGGCGCCGAGCAGCCGCCGCACCGGGCCCTGCGGCACGATGCGGTCCTCGCCGCCATAGAGCAGCAGCGTCGGCGCGCGGAGGCGCGGCGCCGCCTCCAGCGCCCGGTCCATGAGGTCGACCAGGCCGTAGACGAGGTCGACGCGGAAGGTGCGGAGCGTCAGCGGGTCCCGCCCCCAGCGGCGCATCGCCTCCTCGTTGTCGGTCGGCGAGAAGCCGGGGGCGGAGCCGCTGAAGCCGACGGCCGGAATCGCATGCGCCGCGATCTCGAGCGTCTTCCAGGCGAACTCGCCCATCGAGGCCCGGCCGCGCACGCCGGGCGCCAGCAGGATGAGCCCCGTGACCGGCGGCGGGTCCTCCGCCGTCAACGTCACCAGGGCGACGGCCGCGCCCATGCTCTCGCCGGCGAGGAAGACCGGCACGCCCGGGTAGCGCAGCGCCAGCAGCCGGGCAACGGCGGCGGCATCGGCAATCAGCGTCGCCGTCCCCGGCCAGTAGCCGCGATGTGGCGCCGCGCCGAATCCGCGCTGGTCATAGGCGAAGACGCCGACGCCCTGCTGGGCGAAGAGCGGCGCCGGGATGTCGAAGAAGTTGAAGGAATAGTCGCCGAAGCCGTGCAGGGCGAGGAGGATGGCGCGCGGCCGCCCCTCCGGCATCCAGGAGACGTAGGGCAGGCGCGCGCCGTCGGCGGTGACGAAGGCCTTGTTGCCGAAGGCCGGGTCGCCCGCCGGCCGGCCGGCCGGCATCACCACCGGCGTGCAGCCGGCGGCGCCGAGCAGCCCGAGCAGGCAGAGTCGGCGGGTGAGGCTCACTCCGTGCGCCGCTGCATCCAGGTGCCGGCGCGCTCCAGCGCATTGCCGGTGGAGTTCGCCGCACGGCCGAGCGCCTGGCCGGTGCGGGTGCCGGCGCGGTCGACCGCCTCGCCGGCCCGCGTCGCCGGCTGGCGGCTCTGGCAGGCGGCCGCGCCGACCAGGCAAAGCACGAGAAGGGCGCGCAGCAAGGCGGACATCGGCTCGACAACTCCGTCGGGTGGTCCCAATGGGATTCCAGTGGGATATGGCGCGCCCCGCCCGGTGGCAAGGCCGCCGCGGCTGCGCTAAGATCCTGCAACGGTAGGACACACGGGAGGCCCTCACCCATGATCCAACGTCGCCTGGTCGCCTTCGGCGCCATCCTCGCCCTCGCCGCCTGCGCGCGCCCGGCGCCGCTGCAGGAGGGCAGCGGCGAGTTCGTCGGCCGCGGGACGCTGGCGCAGCGCGCCGCCGAGATCAGGCGGGCCGGCGCCGGGCTCGGCTGGGTGATGCAGGACCAGGGGCCGGGGCTGATGCGCGGCACGCTGAACATCCGCAGCCACCAGGCCGTGGTCGACATCCCCTACGACGCGCGCCGCTTCAGCATCCGCTACGTCAGCAGCACCAATCTCGACTACACCGGCGCCACCATCCACCGGAACTACAACACCTGGGTGCGCAACCTGCAGAACGCCATCCTCGTGCAGTCCGGCGCGCAGGGCTAAGCTTGGTCGATCAGGCTGTCCTGCTCCGGATAGGGCTCGGCGGCCAGCGTCTCCGGCTCGATGATCTCGCCATGGTTCGGCCGCGGCAGCAGCGCGAGCCGCGCATCGAGCTGGCCGTAGACCAGCTGGCGGAAGGCGGTGCGCGACAGCCGCCCGCTCTCCGGCACCTGCTCGAGGAAGGCCTGGAACACCGCGCGGTAGCGCGCCGCCTGGCGGATGAAGCGCTCGTCGATGTCGTACTTCGCCATCTCCTTCGGCGTCACCGGCAGGATGCGGAGGATGTGCAGCGGCAGCTCCTCCGGCGGCGGCAGCGAGGAGTAGCGCGCCTCCGCCCCCGGCTCCGTCCAGCCATGGATCAGCCGCCACATGGCGACGAGGATGCCGCCCAGCTCGCTGACGACGAGGCTCCACTCGGCGGTGAGGCGCAGCAGCCGCGTCTCCTGGAACAGCAGCTGCGTCGTCCGCCGCTCCGTCACCCGGTCGGCAGCGGCGGTGCGAAGCTGCTCCTGCAGCAGCGCCGACTGCGCCCGCACCTCCTCCACCAGCGTCTCGGAGAGGGCGCGCTGGTTGCAGAAGATGGTGGTCTGGCGCAGCAGGCTCTCGGTCAGCGTGCCGAGCTCGATCCGCTGCGTTAGCCAGGTGAAGATCAGCATCAGGAGGCAGGGCGGCAGGAAGAGCGCGGCCATGATGACGGAGAGGTGCAGTGGCGGCAGGGCGAGGAAGGCCTCCGGCCCATCCAGCCGCATCAGCACGAAGCCGGCGGCGGGGACGAAGAGGCTGGCCAGCACCGTCACGCCCCAGGCGGCGACATGCATCATCTTGCCGGTGGTGGTCATCCGAGGCTCTCGTCGCAGCGGTTGAACGGGGCGATGACCGAAGGCTCGAACGCACCGGGCGGCGCCGTGCCGTCCCGGTGGCGGTGGGCAGGGCGGGGGGTGCCCGCCTTGCCTGGCCTGGGCCGGGCACAGCCGGCCGCGATGCCTCAGTCGCCGGCCTGGACCGCCGCCTCCGGATGGAAGGCGCGCTTGGCCGGCGCCTCGCCTAGCATCTCCATCTGCGCCGTGAGCTGCCCGCCTTCCTCGACCGAGAGGCGGTGGCAGCGCGCCGTGCCGCTGACGACGCCGGTCTCGCGGATGACGAGGCGCTTGCGCGCGGTGATCGAGCCCTCGAAGCGGCCGGCGACATGCGCGACATCGACGGTGATCTCGCCGCGGAAGGTGCCGCCGGCGGCGACCATCAGCTCGGTCGCCTCCATCTTCGCGTCCACCGTGCCCTCGACGACCAGGCGCTCGGCATCGGCGACGGTGCCCTGCAGGCGGATGCCGCGGCCGACGACGAGGGTGCGCAGGTCGATCGGCTCCGGCACCAGGGCGGGAGTGGCGGCATCGGGGTGGACGGCGGCGTTCGGCGGCTTGTTGCCGGCGGGGCGGAAGACGGGGATGCCCGTATCGGCCTCGCGCGGCTTCGCCGCCGGCTCGGGCAAGGGGTTGCCATCCTTGGTGCGGTTCAGAATGCCAAGCGACACAGGGATTTTCCCTTCCTAAGCATATATTACAACAACAAATCGAGAGCTGCCCTGTCCACTGAAATCGCGGGTGCGGCATGAGCGGCGCCGGGCGCGTTGCGCCACGGACGCACTCGCCACACGAAGCTCGCGCAGCGCGATTATCGGTTCCTTAATAGAGATGTCTTTCGTAACGAATTCCGCCGCCCTGGGCTCGCGGAATTCGCCCTAATCCATTGTCGCCGCACGCAATTTCTGGCCGGAAGGCAGCTTGCGGGGCTTGCCCTAGCCGAGCCCGCCCGAGACGGCGATCGCCTGGCCCGTGATGTAGCCGGCCTGGTCCGACGCAAGGAAGCCGACGAGATCCGCCACCTCCTCCGGCCGTCCGGCACGCCTGGCCGGGACGAGCTGCGCGATGCGCTCGCGCGGCATGGCGGCGGCGACGGCCGGGCTATCGATGATGCCGGGCGCCACCGCATTCGCCGTCACGCCGCGCGAGGCATATTCCAGCGAGAGCGTCTTCACTGCGCCGATCAGCCCTGCCTTGGCGGCGGCGTAGTTGGCCTGGCCGCGATTGCCCATGGTGCCGCTGATCGAGGAGATGGCGACAATCCGCCCCCAGCGCGTGCCGATCATCGGCAGGATCAGCGGGCGGAGCGCGGCATAGAAGCCGTTGAGCGAGATGTCGATGACGCTGCGCCACTGCGCCTCGCTCATGCCGGCGAGCGGCGCGTCGTCATGCGCGCCGGCATTGTGGACGAGGATCTGGATCGGGCCGCCCTCGAGCAGCGCCTCGAGCGCGCCTGCGGTCGCCGGCATGTCAGTGAGGTCGGCGGCAAAGGCCCCTGCCCGGTGGCCCGCGGCGCGCAGTTCCGCGGCCAGCGCCTCGGCGCGGCCGAGCCCGGCATGGGCGTGGATCAGCACCTCATGCCCCGCGGCGGCGAGGCGGCGGGTGATGGCGGCGCCGATCGGGCTTGCCCCGCCGGTGACGAGGGCGCGGCGGGCGCTCATGGCAGGATCACCGCCGCCTGGCCGGCGAGCAGGCTGCGCCCCTCGCCCGCGACGTCGAAGCGGTAGATGAAGCCCTGCGCCTCCGCGACCAGCGCCACCGCCTCGATCCGGAGCGGCCCGGCGATGGTGTCGAGCCGCCCGGCCGCCATCCGCACGTCGCGCAGGCTGCTGACGAAGCCCGGGCGCTGCGGCACCCTGCCGGCCGAGAGCGCCCCATGCAGCGCCATGGCCTGGAGGGCGAACTCCACGCCGCAGATCGCAGGCAGCATCCCGTCCCGCCGCAGCGGGTTGCCGGGCGCGGCATGGCCGTCCGCCTCGCAGAGGATGCGGGCCTCGTCCCATTCCAGCGCGCGGTCGAGCAGGCACATCGCTCCCTGATGCGGGATGAGCGCCGCGATCGCCTCGCGTCTCAGCATGGGGCGAGGTCGAGGGTGAGATGCGCGTCGGCGGCGAGCGGCAGGTCGATCCGCGCCGGGCGCCGCGCCGCCAGCGCCCGCAGCAGCGGCAGGGCGCGGGCGGCGGGATTGCCCTCGGCCAACGCATCCAGCGCATCCCCGGGCGGCAGGGCAGGGGCCGGCTCGGCGACATGCCGCAGCGCGAGGCGCGCCAGCGCGCCCGGCACGGGCTGCGGCCGCAGCACCAGCGCCGCGGCGAAGCCCGGCCCGGTCGGCCGCACCGCGGCGAGCGGCGCCGGCAGCGGCAGGTCATAGGCGCAGAGCAGCACCGATGCCCCGCGCGCCGCGACCGCCATCGCTGCCGCCAGCAGCCCCGCGGCGAAGCTGCCGTCATACCCGCCGAGGCTCACCGAGGGCGCCGTCGAGCCGATGGCGATATGCCAGTACCCCGCCGCCGAGTTATGGACGGAGTTGTGGAATTGCGTCGGCGAAAGCGCGACGCCGCCCGGATCGTGCAGCGCCTCCAGGATGCCGCCAACCACCGCGCCGTCGCCATTGCTGCTGGCGAAGACGGTCTCGAGCGCGGCCCGGTCCTCCACCCCCGCCGTCGCCTCCGTCGCCACGGCGAGCGCGAGGCGCACCGCCGCGCTGGTGCGGCGCCGCTCGGTCGGCGGCAGCAGGGCGGGGGGCGGCGGCACGACCTCGCCCGCGCTCCAGGGCGCAGTGCCGGCGAGCGCTGCCTCGCTCGCCGCCCAGCCCGGCAGGCCAGCGCCGAGGACCGCGACCCCCGCGATCCAGCAGGTCACGCGGCCTGGCCGATCAGCAGGCAGCAATTGCTGCCCCCGAAGCCGAAGGAGTTGCTGGCGATGCGCCGCACCGGCCAGGCCTCGTTGGCGATGGCGACGGCGCTGCGGAATTCCGGGTCCCGCTCGGCGACGCCGAGACAGCCGGGCACCAGCCCATCCTCGAGGCAAAGCATGGCGATGACCGCCTCCACCGCCCCCGAGGCGCCGAGCGCATGCCCCGTCCAGCCCTTGGTCGAGCTGCAGGGCACGCCGCTGCCGAAGAGGTGGTGGACGGCGCGGTCCTCCATGGAGTCATTGGCGCGGGTGCCGGTTCCATGGAGGTTGACATAGTCGACCTCCCCCGGCGTCAACCCCGCCGCCTCGAGCGCCGCCCGCATGGCGGTGACGGCGCCGAGCCCCTCCGGATGTGGCGAGGACATGTGGTGCCCGTCGCTGCTGGCGCCGGCGCCGAGCAGCAGCGGCGCGCCGGGCGGCGCGTGCTCCGGCCGGGTCAGCAAGACAAGGCCCGCCGCCTCGCCGATGGAGATGCCGTCGCGGTCGGCGGCGCAGGGCCGCGTCGGCCGGCCGCGGCTCAGCAATTCGAGCGATGCGAAGCCGTGCAGCGTCAGCCGGCAGAGGCTGTCGACGCCGCCCGCCACCACCGCATCGGCGAGGCCCGAGGCGATGAGCGAGGCCGCCTCCAGCATCGAGCGCGCGCCGGAGGTGCAGGCGGTGGAGACGGCGAAGGCCGGCCCGCGCAGGCCGAGCCGCGCCCGCACATAGGCGGGCAGGCTCTGGAGGTCGTGCGACCCGGCATAGTTGAAGGAGGCGGGCAGGGCGCCCGCGCCGTCGCGCCGGCGATAGGCCTGCTCCGTCTCCTCGATCCCCGCCGTGCTGGTGCCGAGGACGACGGCGATGCGCTCCGCGCCATGCCGCGCCGCGGCCGCGGCCACCGCCTCGGCGAATCCGTCGCTGCGGAGCGCCATCTCGGCGAGGCGGTTGTTGCGGCAGGCGAAGCCGGCAAGGGCGGGCGGCAGCTCCACCGCCTCCACCCCCGGCACCTGGCCGACCCAGATATCCTCCGGCCCGCCGGGGAAGGCGCTCGGCCGCAGGCCGCCCTGCCGCGCATGCAGCGCCCGGCGCAGCGGCGCGATGCCGGCGCCGAGGGCGGTGACGGTGGTGGCGGCCGCGAGGCTCAGCGGCCAGAGGCGCTTATCGGGCATGGGGAAGGGGCCTCGGGGCCATCAGGCAGGCCAGCAGGAAGGCGCTTGCCACGCCGATCGAGACCGTCAGCCCAATCCCGTGCAGCACCGGCGTTCCACAGAAGGCGAGCAATCCGAAGGTGAGCAGGGTGGAGACGGCGCAGTTCAAGATGGCTCCCACGGTGTCGTCGGTCGCGTCGCCGGCGAGGAAGAGAGAATAGTCAATCGCCAGCCCGGCCAGCAACAGCAGGGAGGCCAGGTGGAACAGCGTCAGCGCCTCGCCGAGCGCGGCGAGGGCGGCGAGGGTGACGAGCAGCGCCCCGCCGATCGGCCCGGCGACGCCGAGCGCCCGCCGCACCCCGCCGAGGCCGAGCGCCAGCAAGCCGAGCACCAGCCCGCCACCGGCCAGGGCCCAGAGCAGCGTCGCCCGGCCATAGGCGTCGAGCAGCCTCTCGGTCTCCGTCTTCACGTCGACGAGGAGGATGCGCGGATCGCCGAGCCGCCGCGCCGCCGCGGCCAGCGCCGCCGTGTCCTGCACCCCCTGGGCAAGGGCGACGCCCTGCATCCGCCCGTCCCGGCGGGAGAGCAGCGGGGTGAGGCGGGCGGAGAGGGTCGGCGCCCCGGCGGCCAGCGTCGCGGCGGTGAGCGGCGGCAGGGAGCGGCTCTCGTCGAGGGCGGCGAGGAAGGGGGCGAAGGCGGTCGGGCGGAAGGGCAGGCCCGCCATGGCCTCGCCGAGCGCCGCCTGCGCCGCCTCGGCGGTGGGAAGGGCGGCCTGCCGGGCCCGCTGCGTCGCCTCGCTCGGCAGGTAGCGGCTCGGCAGGTCGATGCCCTGGAGCGCCCCGCCGAGCAGCGGCGCCACCGCCCCGGCCAGGCGCTCCGAGGCCTGCAGCACCTCCTCCTCCGTGCCCGGGCCGAGGGCGAAGAGCACCCGCACATCCGGCGCGCCGAGCTGCTGGCGCAGCTCGGCATCGAGGGCCAGCGCCTCGCGCGGCACCGGGCTCAGGGTCGAGAGGTCGCGCTGCCAGGCCGGCCCGCCGAGCGCCAGCAGCAGCAGCCCGGCGCCGAGCACCGCCCCGCCCGCCAGGCGCGGCCGCCCGCGCAGCGCGCCGAGCGCGGCCCGGACCGGCCGGGGCAGCGGCCGCGCCGCGACCCGCGCCTCCGGCAGCAGCCAGGGCAGCACCCAGCGCGTCGTGGCCGCGGCGACCAGCAGCCCCGTCCCGGCGAAGACGCCGAGCTGGACGAGGCCGGGAAAGCCGGAGCCGAGCATCGCCGCCAGCCCCGTCGCGGCCGCCGCGGCGGCGAGGCCGAGCGTCGGCCAGATGCGCCGCGCCGTCTCGCTGAGCGCCTCCTCGCGGCGCCGGAGGCTCGCCAGCAGGATCGGGTAGTCGACGGCGACGCCGAGCATCGTCATCCCGAAGCCGAAGGAGATGCCCTGCACCTGGCCGCCGAAGGCCAGCGCCGTCGCCCCAAAGCCCGCGACCGTCGCCGCCGTCAGCGGCACCGCCACCAGCCCGAGCAGCAGGAAGGAGCGGTAGCGCCAGAACAGGAAGGCCGCCAGCAGCCCGGCCGAAGCCCGGGTGATCAGTCGCACATCCCCGCGGATCGAACTCGCCGCCTCGGAGGCGAAGACGCCCGGCCCGCTCAGCAGCAGCCGCGCCCCGCCCGGCCTCGCCGCCTCGAAGGCCGCGCGGAAGGCGGCGACGGCCGCCCCCTGCGCCTCCGCATCCAGCCCCGCCCCGCCGCGGGCGCGGGCGATCAGCAGGGCGCGGGGCGCCCCGCCGGCGGGGAACCAGGCGCCGTCCCGCACCTCCAGCTTGCTCTCGGCGATGAAGGCCTGGGCCAGGCCGAGAAAGGTCCCGGTCGGGTCGGCGAAGCCGAAGCGCGCCAGCAGCGGCGAGACGGCGCTGCGCAGCCCTTCCAGCAGCCCCTCGAGCTTCGGGCGGAGGGCGGCGGCGCTGAAGGCCTCGGGCTGCGTCTCGGGCGAGAGCAGGTAGCGGTAGCGGAAGAGGAAGGCCTGCTCCTCCTCGCCGAGCGTCACCGTGCCGTCGCCGACGAATTCGAACCGGCCGGAGGCGCGCAGCCCCGCCGCCGTCTCGCGCGACAGCCGGGCCAGCTCCGCCGGCGGCGCGTCCTCGATGCCGGCCAGCAGCAGGGTGGCCGCCGCACCGCTCTGCAATTCGCGGAAGAGGAAGGCGCTCTCCGGGCTGCGGCCGGCGGGGAGGAACCCCGCCAGGTCGGTCCGGATGCCGACCAGCGCCACGAGGCCCCCGCCCAGTGCCGCCAGCACCAGCAGCGCCGCGAGCAGGCGCCTCACGGGCTGATCTGCATGCGCGTCACGCCGCCGCCGCCCTCGGTCTCGATGCGCCGCACCTGCGGGCCGCGGCCGCTGACGGTGATGCGCTGCACCGCCGCCCGCAGCCGGATGGAGAGCGGGCTGAGCACCATCCGCCAGGGCGTGTCGGACCCCTCCGGCGTGAAGCTGATGTCGTAGTAGCGGTGCAGCGTGGCCAGGTCGCCGGCCAGCGTGCCGCGCACCGCCTCGACCAGCGCCCGCATCTCCGGCTGGTCCTCGAGGCCGAATTCGCGGCGGATGCCGCGGTCCGGCCGCACATAGAGCAGGTGGCTGCCCTCGACCCGCAGCACCTCCTCGATCGGCGAGGTGGTGTGCTTCTCCAGCTTGTCCGGCGCCTGCCAGCGCAGCGTGCCCTCGCTCGGCAGCGGCAGGTCCAGCTCGGGGATGGCCTTCTCCTCGGTGAAGCGCGCCTCGGAGCGGGTCTCGGCGGCGAAGCCCTGCATCAGCCGCGCCAGCGCCGGGTCCTCCGCCCGGGCCGGTGGGGCCAGGGCAAGGAGCGCCAGCAGGAGTATTTGCCTCAACGACCGCGCTCCTGCCAGAAATCGTAGAAGTTGAACCAGTTGTAGGGATGGAGGCGGCACAGCGCCTCGATCCGCGCGGCATAGCGGCGGACGCGCTCGGCGACCAGCGCCGCGCGCCCCTCGCGGCCGGGGGGCGGGGCATCGGCGAAGGGCTCGAACCGCACCTCGTAGTGCCGCGGCCCGCGCCAGAGGCCGAAGGCGAGCATCACCGGCGCGCCGAGCACGGCGGCCAGCACATGCGGCCCGGTCGGCAGCGGCGCCTCCTGCCCGAGGAAGGGCACGGCCTGCATCCGCTCGCCCCTTGGCGCACGGTCGGCCAGCAGCCCGACGAGGCCGCCGCGCTCCAGCACCTCGCGCGCCCGCAGCATCGCATCCGTGGTGCCGAGGGGGATGACGGTGGCGTGCCGCCTGGCGCCGCCGAGGGCGTCGAACACGGCCTTGAGCCGCGCCGCATTCGCCTCGTGCATCAGCACGGCGACCTCGACCGGGCTGCCGGCATCGGCCACGGCCCGCAGCGCCTCGAAGCTGCCCATATGCGCGCCGAGCAGCAGGCAGCCGCGGCCCTCGACGATGCGCGCCTTCAGCGCGTCCAGCCCGTGGACGTCGATGCGGTAGCGCCCGGTCCGCCCGGTGATCAGGAAGGCGCGGTCGAGGATGGTGGAAGCGAAGGCGAAGTAGAGCCGGAACACGTCGCCGAACCCCGCCCGCCGCCCCATCGCCCGGGCGAGGAAGCGCCGCGTCAGCTGCCGCTGCCGCGGCGAGAAGAGCATGAAGTAGAAGGCGATCGGGTAGAGCAGCGCATGGCCCGGCCACCAGCCGATGGTGTGCACCAGCCAGACCATGAAGCGGGCCAGCCGCACGCTGCCCCGCTCCGGCGCATCCACCCATTCCGGGGGGGCCGTGTCCGTCCCGCAAAGGGGCGCGACCGCACCGGCCCTTGTCCTGCCGAGGAAGCTCATCTCAGGCCGGAGCGCCCGGGATGGGGCCGGCGGGCGCCGGCGCCTCGGCCAGCTCCCCCGACAGGACCGTCCTCCCGCCGCTGGTGCAGGTGAAGCCGATACGCCCGCCGGCGCGCGGGACGAGGCCGATCGCGACCGCATCCCCCGGCAGGACCGGGGCGGTGAACTTGGCCCGCAGCAGATGCGCCTGGCCGAGGCCCGCCGCCTGCAGCACGGCATCCAGCAGCACCACGCCGGGCAGGATCGGCCGGCCGGGGAAATGCCCGGGCAGCGCCGGATGGTCGCCCGGCACCTCGAAGAGCGTGGTCACGGCGCGGCCACCGCCAGGCGCAGCTCGGCCAGCGCCGCCTGCGTCAGCTTGCCGAGGCCGTTGCGCGGCAGGGCCGGCACCAGCACCAGCGGGCGGGGGAGGAAGACCGGCTCCAGCCGCAGCCGCAGCGCGGCCAGGACCTCCTCCGCGCTCCGCCCCGGCGCGACGACATAGGCGCTGAGCCGGGCGGCGGGGTTGCGCTCGACATCCTCCGGCGCGACGAAGACGCCGTCCTCGACCCCCGGCACCTCAGCCAGCACCCGGTTGAGCTCGGCGAGCGAGGCCCGCCTTCCGCCGAGCTTCACCAGGTCGGCCCGGCGCCCGAGCAGGCGGAAGCGGCCGCCCGGCGCCGGCTCCACCACATCGGCGAGCGGCACGGCGCCGAGGCCGGGCACATGCACCTCGCCTTGCCCCATCCGGATGCCGGAATAGGGCAGCCAGTCCGGCTCGAAGGCGGTGCGGCGGCTGGCCATGGAGCCGGCCTCGCTGGCGCCGTAGATCTCGAGCATTGGCGCGCCCCAGTCCCGCTCCACCGCCTCGGCCATGGGCAGGGCGAGCGGCGCGGTCGCCGAGATGACGGCGGCGAGCGGCGCCGGCCGGCGGCCTTCCGCCAGCAGGGCGCGGAGATGTAGCGGCGTCGTCACCAGCAGCCGGCGCGGCGGCAGGGCGTCCAGCGCGTCCAGTACGTCGGAGGGGAAGAAGGCCTCGCCGGCATGGCAGGCGAGCGAGGCCTGGAGCGGCAGCATGATCGTGGTCTCGAAGCCGTACATGTGCTGCGGCGGCACGGTGGCCAGCACGCTGCCCGGCGGCCCGTCGCCGGGGCGGAGGGCGAAGCGCCCGGCGGCGGCGAGCGCGGCGGCGACCAGCGCATCCCAGGGCTTGCGGTGCGCCGTCGGCTGCCCGGTGGAGCCGGAGGTGAAGGCGATGGCGGCCAGCTGCCCGGCGGGCAGCAACGGCACCGGCCCGGTCCAGCCCTCCGCCGCGGTGTCCTCCACCAGGACCAGCGGCAGCGCGGAGGCGACCGGCTTGTCGGCCAGCAGGTAGGTCCCCGGATAGGCCTCGGCCAGCGCCCGCAGCCGGTGCGGCGAGGCATCGGCATTCAGCAGGGTCGGGTGCCCGCGCAGCAGGGCGGCGGCGAAGCCGAGCAGCATGCGGTAGCGGTCGCCGCAGAGGTTGATCGCATGGCCCGCGGGCGGCAGAAGCGCGGCCAGCGCCCGTGCCTCGCCAAGGAAGCGGCCGACCGTCACCGGCCCGCCCGGGCGGTGGCAGATCACCTCCGTCGCGCCACGATCGACGAGCGGCAGCAGCGCCTCAGGCGGCATGGCGGACCAAGCCATGCGCCAGGCCGATCGCGCGCAGCGTCCGGAGCGGCGTCGCCCTGCCATGCTGCGGGAAGCGGCGGTTGCGCAAGCAGTGCTCGGCGCAGAAGAGCAGGGCGCAGATCGCCGGCTCCGCCAGGGCGAGCGGCGCGCCGTCCAGCCCGGCCAGGGCCAGCGCGGCATGGCCGAGGGCGAAGCCGGCGAGCAGCAGCGCCCAGGCCAGCGTCAGCGCCCGCGTGTAGCCGCCCTTTGGCGGTCCGGCCCAGTCGAAGCGGCTGTAGCGGGCGATCAGCGGCTCCCGCCCCGGCAGCAGCGTCAGGCCAAAGCGCAGCGCAACCGCGGCATTGCCGAGCGCCGCCGCCAGCGGGCTGCCGGCGAGCAGCAGGGCAAGGGCGGCCGAGACGGCGATCAGCAGCAGCGTCCGGGCGAGGCCGCGCGCGCTCCGCATGCGCTCAGCGCGTCCGGTGCTTTTCGATATGCGCCGTGAGGCTCCGGAGGGAGGAGAAGATGCGGTGGTTGCGCTCGTCATCGGAGCGGAGCTTCACGTCATAGGCCTTGGAGACGGCCAGCGCCATCTCCAGCGCATCGATGGAATCGAGGCCGAGCCCCTCGTTGAACAGCGGGGCGTCCGGCTCGATCTCCTCGGGCGCGACGTCGAGCGACAGCGCGCCCACGATCAGCCGCGCCACCGCGAGCTCCTGCGGGGTGAGGCCGGAAGCAGCGGCAATGGGGTTGGTGGTGCCGTCAGGCATGGAACCGTGAAACCTTGCTTTGGCGCTGGCGTTAACGGGTGTTGCGCATTCTAACCCTCGATATCAGACCGTTACCCGCGGAGGCAAGGAAGCGGGCGACACAGTTTGCGGAACGACCGCAGGGTTCTGCTGCCTAGTGAGGTTTTTGCCTCATCGCTCGGCCGCTAGCAGGACGTTCGGCAACGGCGTCCCGTCCCAGCAGGGCATCACCGAGACGGCGAAGCCCGCCGCCTGGAAGGGCGCCGCCAGCACCGCCATGGGCAGCGGCGCGATGGCATTGCTGCTGCCCCGCACCAGCCGCCCGGCCCGCTCCATGGCAAGGCCCAGCGTGCTGCGCCAGCCGCGCGCCGGGTCGAAGGCGCGGATCAGCACCCGCCGCCGCGCCCGCGCCGCCACCCCCGCCAGCACCGGGCGCTGCGCCTCGGCCGGGAGCTGGTAGAGCACGTCGATCAGCAGCGCCGTGTCGCAGTCCGGCACGCTCTCCGCGGTGAGGTCGCCCACCGTGAAGCGGGCCGGCAGCCGCGCCGCCGCCGCCCGGGCCTCGGCGATCTTCCGCGCATCGCGGTCGAGGCCAATCACCTCCCGCGCGCCGCCCGCCACCAGCAGGGCAAGGCCGAGCTGCCCGCGGCCGCAGCCGAGATCGGCGACGATGCCGAAGGGGCTGGCCGCCGCCCGCTCCAGCACCGCCCGGCTCGCCGGGTCGCCCCGCAGCTTGCCGCCGACATAGCCGCGGGCGAAGCGCGAGGCGCCGGCATAGAGGCCGGCCACCTCCCGCGCCAGCGTGGCGCTCATGCCGGCCGCTCGGCCATGTAGGCGCGGAACAGGCCGAGCTGGGTCTCGCAGCGCGCCGCGGCGAAGCCGGCGCCGGCCAGCGCGGCGAGAATGGTCGCCGGCGGCACGCAGGCATCGATGGTGTCCCAGTAGTACTGCATCATCAGCCCGGCCCGCGGCCCGCCGCCGGAGAGGCGGCTCAGCGCCGGCACCACCCGGCCGAGATAGAGGCGCGCCGCCCGGTAGGCGAGGCGCCCCTCCGGCCGGCCGATCTCCAGCAGCAGCAGCCTGCCCCCCGGCCGCAGCACGCGGCGGTACTCGGCGAAGGTGGCGCCGAGATCGGGCACGTGCCGCAGCGCGTAGCCCATGCTGAGGAAGTCGAAGCTGGCATCGGCCAGCGGCAGCGCCTCCGCCCGGGCGCGGATGAGCGGGATGGCGAGGCCGCGCCGCGCCTCGGCCAGCATGCCCTCGCTGAGGTCGAGGCCGGTCACGGCCTCCCGCCGGCCGAGGATGCGCAACCCCTCCCGCGCGACGAGGCCGGTGCCGATCGCCACGTCGAGCATCCGCTGCCCCGGCCGCAGCCCCGCCTGCAGCAGCGCCCGCCGCCGGTACCAGGCGCCGGAGCCCAGCGAGAAGGCGGCGTTGATCCGGTCATAGGACCCGGCCGCCTGGTCGAAGAGCGACTGGACGAAGCCGTCGCGGTCGGCCGGCGTCGGGTAATATTCGGTCAAGGTGGGATGTGGCGCCGGATGCGCCCCCTCCGGAACCGGCACGGCCGTGCTAGTCTCGGGCTGCGGCCGAACCGCTGCCTGCAACCCCTGTTTCCCTGTCACGGTCCGGCCGGCTCCTGGACGTCAAGCATCAACGCAGATTATGATATGCGAACAGGGAGGCATGGGAAAGATGCAGCCGACGAGTTTGCGGCAGCCGCGTGAAAGCCTCTCCATCCTTGATTGGCTGGCCGCGGTCTATTACCCGGTGGCCTTCTATTTTTGCTTGCTGATGTTTGGCATGATGTGCCTGTTCTGGAGCCTGCCGGCCTCGCTGCTGCACCGGCTGCTTCCGGAGCGCTCCGGCGCGGTCTTCGGGCAGTTCATGATCATGTCCGGCTTCCGCTGGTTCATCGGGCTGATGCGGCTGACCGGCGTGCTGCGGGTCGACTTCGCGGAGCTCGACCGGCTGGCGCGGGAGCGCGCCCTGGTCATCGCCCCGAACCACCCGACCATGCTGGATGCGGTGCTGCTCACCTCCCGCCTGCCGCGGGTCGTCTGCATCACCAAGGCGGCGCTGTGGGACAACGTGTTCTATGGCGGCAGCGTGCGGCTGGCGGCCTATATCCGCAACGATTCGCCGCTGCCGATGATTCGCCGGGCCGCCCAGGCCATCCGCGACGGGGCGCAGCTGCTGATCTTCCCGGAGGGCTCGCGCACCGCGCGGCCGCCGGTCGATGCCTTCCACCGCAGCTTCGCCGTGATGGCGAAGGCGGCCGGCGCCCCGGTGCAGACCCTGCTGATCGAGGCGGACAGCCCCTATCTCCGCAAGGGCTGGCCGCTGTTCCGCCGGCCGCAGCTGCCGCTGGTCTACCGCATCCGTCTCGGCCGGCGCTTCGAGGTGGGGGAGGACCCGCAGGCCTTCGTCACCGGGCTCGAGGGCTATTTCCGCGAGGAGTTGCCGGCAAAGACCCCTGGCTGATGCCGGCGGAGACGCGGCTGGTCCTGATCCCCAGCTACAACACCGGGCCGCGCGTCCTGCAGACGGTGCGTGAGGCCCGCGCCGCCTGGACGCCGGTCTGGGTCGTCCTCGACGGCAGCACGGACGGCACCGACGCCTTGCTGCTGGAGGAGGCGGCGCGCGACCCGGGCCTCGAGGTGGTGGTCCTGCCGCGGAACGGCGGCAAGGGCGGGGCCGTGCTGCACGGGCTGCGGGAGGCGGCGCGGCGCGGCTTCACCCATGCGCTGACCATGGATGCCGATGGGCAGCACCCGGCGGCCTGCATCGGCGCCATGATGGCGGCCTCCCGCGCCGCGCCGGAGGCGATGATCCTCGGCCGGCCGGTCTTCGGGCCGGAGGCGCCCCGGCTCCGCGTCCAGGGGCGGCGCATCTCCAACTGGCTGGCCGGGGTCGAGACGGCGGGGGGCGGCATCGGCGACTGCCTCTTCGGCTTCCGCGTCTATCCCGTGGCGCCGCTGGTCGCGGTGATGGAGCGGCACCGCTGGATGCGGCGCTTCGACTTCGACCCGGAGGCGGCCGTCCGCCTCAGCTGGCGCGGCCTGCCGGCGGTGAACCTGCCGGTGCCCTGCCGCTACCTGTCGAAGGAGGAGGGCGGCGTCTCCCACTTCCACTATGCGCGGGACAACCTGCTGCTCACCTGGATGCATACGCGGCTGGTGCTGGGGATGCTGCCGCGCCTGCCGGTCCTGCTGTGGCGGCGGCGCGCGGCGCCTCCTCCGCTGGCGGCAGCGCGACGGCGCTGAGCCCGGCCCCGGCGATCCGCGCCAGCAGCGCCGGCAGCAGGTCGAGTGCGACCGAGCGGCCGGCATAGCCCCGGGCCGAGCGCCCGTCATGCAGCAGCAGCACATCCCCCGGCCCGAGGCCGCGGCTGAGCCGCGCCAGCACCCGGGCAGGGTTCGGCGAGACCGTGTCGTAGCCGCGCCGGGTCCAGGCGACGAGGGACAGGCCGGCCAGCGACAGCACCGGGTCGAGCAGCGGGCTCCTGAGCCCCGCCGGCGGGCGGAAGCAGCGTGGCGCCTGGCCGCAGGCATCGGCGATGGCCGCCTGCGCCGTCTCGATCTCCCGCCGCATCGCCGCCGGCCCCCAGGCGGCGAAGCCGAGCGGGTGGCGATGCGTGTGGTTCTCGACGCCATGGCCACGCCGCAGCATCTCGCGCAGCAGGGCAGGGTGGCGCGCCGCCCGCTCGCCGACGACGAAGAAGCTGGCCTTGGCGCCCCAGGCATCGAGCAGGTCGAGGACGCGCGGCGTCACCTCCGGGTCCGGCCCGTCATCGAAGGTGAGGGCGATGCGCGGCTCCGTCCCCGGCAGCCGCGTCAGCACCGGGCCCAGCAGGCCGCAGCGCGGATGCATGCAGCCGGCGAGTCCGAGGTGGTTGGCAGCGAGCGCCGAAAGCGCCTCCGGCCAGCAGCCCGGCTCCGCGGCCATGGCGAGCAGGCCGCCGGCATGCAGCCCAAGCGAGGCACGGATCACGGGACTCGGCGACCAGGCGAGCAGGCCGCGCCAGCGGCCCGCCGCGGCGGGAGGGGCGGGCGGCATCAGCGGCACCTCTCCCATGGATGCCGGCGGCGCTCAAGCGGAATGGGCCCCTTGCCCTGGACGGCACTCCCCATCCTGTCCCAGTCACTCCGTTGCGGCATGGCACAGGATGGAGGGCGCTCGCCGATCCCGCAAGCGCGCCGCGCCTACTCCGCGGAGGCGATGATCTGCCGCGCCGCCTCCGCCTTACGCTCCGAGGCTGCCATGCGGCCGCGATGCAGGTCGGAGCGGGCCTGGTCGAGCGGCTGGATCGCCTGGTCCGGCACCGCCTCGCCGGCGGCGCGGGCGTTCAGCAGCGCCGTCGCGGCCTGCGCCAGGCTCATCTCGGCCCGGCGCGGATCATGCGCGCGGATCCGGGCTTCGGCCTCGCGGATCAGCGAATCCGCGTTGTGCAGCACGTTCATCCGGGTGGCGACGGGGGCCGGCGCCGCGGCGCGGGAGCCGCCTCGGCCATGAAGGCGCGCATCTCCGGGTTGTCGCGCATGGGCCGCTCGAAGCTGGCCGTGCGGCGGTTCATGCCGGGGATGTCGCTGTCATCGGCCCGGGCGCCGGGCGCCAGCCCGATGAGCAAGGCAGCCGCGCCGATCGAGGCCATGGAGGCGAAGCGCATGTCACTATCTCCCGTCCTGCTTGGACAAGCGGGAGCTTGCGGCCGGGGAGATGGCAGGGTCCTCCACCGCGTGTGACGCATGCTTCAGGGAGGGACACCCATTCGCGATGGCGGCTCAGGCCTTCGCCAGCGTCTCCGCCAGGGTCCGGCCGCGATACTCGGTGCGGAAGCGCCCGCGCCGCTGCAGCTCCGGCACCAGCAGCTCGACGATGCCGATGAGGTCGAGCGGCATGGAGACGGTGTGGCCGAGCATGAAGCCGCCGCGCTCCCCCGTCGCCTCGAACACCTCCTCCAGCCGGTCGGCGATCTGCCGGGGCGAGCCAGCGAGGGTGGTGTCGTAGGCCGTCGCCTCGCGCCGCCCATGCTCGAAGAACTCGGCCCGCGTGATCTCGGTGTCGCCGCCGATCTCGGCCGCCAGCTCATGGATGAAGCCGACCGGCGAGGCCTGGCCGGCGACGATCTCGGCATGCAGCGCGCGCAGCGTGAAGCGCTCCGGCAGGGTCGAGAAGTCGTAGCCCGAATTGTAGGAGAGATAGGCGCCGACCGCCTCGTCCGGGATGGCGGCGAGCATCAGGTCGCGCCGGGCCAGCGCCTCCTGCTCCGTCTCGGCGATGACCATCGGCGTCTGCCAGAGGATGCCGACCGCCTCCGGGTCGCGTCCCTCCGCGCGCAGGGCCTCGTCCAGCGCGGCGCGCTGCTTCACCTGGAGGTCGAGCGCCATGTCGGCGCCGAAGACATGGTCGGCGACGCGGGCCGAGGCGCGCACCCCGCGCGGCGAGCCGCCGGCCTGGATCAGCACCGGCCTGCCCTGCGGCGAGGGCGGCGTGTTCAGCGGCCCGTCCACCTTGAAGAAGCGGCCCTCATGGTGGACGTCATGGATCTTGCGCGGATCGCCGACGCGCCCTGTCGCCCGGTCCCACAGCATCGCATCCGGCTCAGCGCTGGCCCAGAGTGCCTTGCAGACCGCGACGAACTCCTCCATTCGCGCATAGCGCGCCTCGTGGTCGACGAGGCCGTCGAAGCCGAAATTGGCGAAGTCCGAGCGCCGCGTCGAGGCGACGAGGTTCATCGCGATCCGCCCGCCGGTGACGTGGTCGAGCGTGTTCATCAGCCGCGCCGTGTAATACGGGTGCATGAAGCTCGACGAGTAGGTCAGGCCGAAGCCGATATGCCGCGTCACGCGGGACATCGCGACGGCGATCGGCTGGATGTCCTGCCGCGGCCAGTTGATGCCCCATTCGATGGCAGCATCGCGCGAGCCGCGCCAGGTATCCGGCACGCCGGTGCCGTCGCCGGAGAAGAGCAGGTCGAGCAGCCCGCGCTCGGCGATGCGCGCCATCTCCTCGAACATGGCGATGTCGGGAAAGGTCCGCCCGGGCCAGGAGCCCGGCATGCGCCAGCGCCCGCCCATATGCGAGTAGGAGAAGTCGAAGCCAAGATGCATGCGGCGCCTGGCCATGCGCGTATCCCCCTGGGCGTTGGTGCCCGGCGGCTTCCTCCCGGGCGGAGCTTACGCGATCAGCGCCGGCCGAACAGCTTCTCCAGATCGGCGGTGCCGAGGCGGAGGAAGGTCGGGCGGCCATGCGAGCAGGTGGCCGCCCGCGGCGTCGTCTCCATCTGCCGCAGCAGCGCATCCATCTCGGGCGGGGTGAGCCGCCGCCCGGCCCGCACCGAGCCGTGGCAGGCCAGCCGCGCGACCGCCGCGTCGAGCTTGCGGTCGAGCGCCGTCGCCTCATCATAGGCGGCGAGCTCCTCGGCGAGGTCGCGCAGCAAGGGGCCGGGATCGGCCGGGCCGAGCAGGGCGGGGAGGGCGCGGACCAGCACCGCGCCGGGGCCGAAGCCCTCGATCTCGAGGCCGAGCCGCGCCAGCGCCTCGGCGAAGCCGAGCAGCCGCGCCGCATCGGCCGGCGGCAGGTCCACGACCGAGGGCAGCAGCAGCGGCTGGGCCCGGACGCCGCCCTCGATGAGCTGGGCCCGAAGCGCCTCATGCGTCAGCCGCTCATGCGCCGCATGCTGGTCGACCAGCACCAGCGCCCCGTCCGGCGCCTCGGCGAGGATGTAGGTCTCCATCACCTGCGCCAGCGCCCGGCCGAGCGGGTGCGCAGCCGGTGCGCGCTCCGGCACCGGGGCGGGCGGCCGCGGCGGGGCGAAGCCGAGGGGCAGGGCGGGCGCGGGCTCGGCGGGCGGCGGGGTGAGGGCGAGCTGCATCTCGGCGAGGCCGATGCGGTCGGGCAGCGGCGCCGGCTCCGGCCGCCGCCAGCCGCCGGACCAGCCGGTGCGCGGCGCATAGGCGGTGAGCGACGGGGCCGGCGCCGCGACCCCGGCGCCGGCCGAGAGCGCCCGCCGCAGCGCGCCGATCAGCAGGCCACGCACCGCCGCCTCGTCGCGGAAGCGCAACTCGGTCTTCATCGGGTGGACGTTGACGTCGACCGCCTCGGGCGGCAGCTCGAGGAAGAGCGCCGCCACCGGATGCCGCCCGGCCGCGATCAGGTCGCGATAGGCGACGCGCAGCGCCGTCCGCAGCAGCTGGTCCCGCACCGGGCGGCGGTTGACGACGAGGTGCTGCTCCGTCCCCGTCGCCCGGGTATAGGCCGGCTGGGCGGCGAGGCCGGACAGCGAGAGCCCGCCGCCCTCGCCCGCGACCGGCAGCGCGGCCGCGGCGAAATCCGCGCCGAGCAGGTCGGCGATGCGCGCATCGCGCTCCGCCGGTGCGAGGGCCAGCACCTCCCGCCCGTCCTGCGTCACCCGGAAGCCGACCTCCGGCCAGGCCAGCGCGAGGCGCCGCACCGCCTCCACCGCCTGGTCGGCCTCGGTGCGGAGGGATTTCAGGAATTTCCGCCGGGCCGGGACGGCATAGAACAGGTCCCGCACCTCGATCCGCGTACCGGGCGCGCCGGAGGCCGGCACCACCGCCCCCTTCCGCCCGCCCTCGACGCCGAGCGCATGCGCATCGCCCTCGCGCGGGCGGCTGGTGATGGAGAGCCGCGCCACGGCGCCGATCGAGGGCAGCGCCTCGCCGCGGAAGCCAAGGGTCGCGATGCGGAAGAGCATCGCCTCCTCCGGCAGCTTGGAGGTGGCGTGGCGCTCGACGGCGAGGCCGAGATCCTCCGGCCCCATGCCATGCCCATCATCCTCGACGACGACGCGCTCGATCCCGCCGCCCTCGAGCGTGACGGCGATGCGCCGCGCCCCGGCATCGAGGGCATTCTCCACCAGTTCCTTCACCACGGCGGCCGGCCGCTCCACCACCTCGCCGGCGGCGATGCGGTTGGCCGTGGTCTCGGGGAGGAGGCGAATTGGCATCAGGGAGGGCTCGGCGCGGGGGCGGTCATGGGGGCGAAGCGAACCTCCGTCCTGGATGATAAGGCGCCGCCGACTCGCCTGCCAGGGCAGCTCTCAGGCCGGGTCGAGCTGCCCTGTCGCCAGCGCCTGCGCCCAGTCCTCCCGCCCCGCCGCCCGGGCATCCGCCGCAGCGGCGTCCCAGTCATAGGGGAGGGCGATGAACTCGGCGCTCCACCCTGCCGGGGCCCGCTCCGCCATCGCATAGCGCGCATGCGGCGTGCCGGCGAAGACGACATGCGGGTGCGGCTCGGTATCGGTATAGGCGGGATGGCCGACGCTGCCCGGGTTGAGCACCAGCCGCCCGTCCGGCAGCCGCACCATCCGCGCCAGATGCGAATGGCCGCAGCGGTTGAGCCCGGCGCCCGGCGTCGCCCCGATCCGCGCCGAGGCCTCCACCGCCGTCGCCGGGCGCAGGTGATGCGGCCCGGCCACCACCTCCAGCGCATAGGTCAGGTCGTCCGCGGGCGTGCCGTGGCAGGCGAGCACCCCTCCGCCGGCCGCGGCACCGGCGGCAGCGTGCCGAGCCACTCCCGATGCGCCGGCGCGAGGCGGACCGCAGTGTACGCATCGGAGGGGATCATCGCCTCGACCGGCCGGTCGAGCAGCTGCCGGTCATGGTTGCCGCGCACCGTCGGCCAGCCGAGCGCCATCAGCCGGTCCGCCACCTCCGCCGGCTGCAGCGGGCCGGACAGGCAGTCGCCGAGATTGACGACGAGGTCCGCCCCGCGCCGCGGCAGGTCGGCCAGCACCGCCTCCAGCGCGCGGAGACTGCCGTGGATATCGGCGAGGACGGCGATGCGCCTCACGCTGCCCGCCATCCCAGCTCCTCCATGAAGCGCAGCAGGTAGCCGTCGGGATCCTGCACCAGCACCTGCCGCCCGCCGACCTCCTCCGCGCCCACCCGGTACCAGGCCTCATGCGCCGGACGGAAGAGCGGCCAGCCACGCGCCTCCAGCGCGGCGAGGATCGGCGCCAGGGCCGCCACCTTGATCTGGAAGTTGATCCCCCGCCCGAAGGGGGGCTCCAGCGGTCCGGTATCCCAATGCCCATTGCGCCGGTTCAGCATCACCTGCGCCCCCTCCGGCCGCTCCAGATAGGCGAAGCCGCTTTCGGGCCGTTGATAGGCAATGCGGAAGCCGAGCGCCTCGCACCAGAAATCGAGGCTCGCAGCCAGGTCCTCGACCTCGAATTCGGGCACCAGCGGCGCGAAGCCGCCGGTAGGGCGGGCGTCACCCACCGGCGTGCCGGAGCGCCGCCAGCAGGCCGAGGGTCGAGCCGTCCTGCCCTTCCGCCGCACCACCTTCCAGCGCCGTCAGGATCGGCCCGGTGAGCTGCTTGCCGAGCTCCACCCCCCATTGGTCGAAGGCGTTGATGTCCCAGAGGATGCCGAGCGACGCGACCTTGTGCTCGTAGAGCGCCACCACCTGGCCGAGGGTGAAGGCATCGAGATGCGGCAGCAGCAGCGTCGCGGTCGGCCGGTCGCCGGGGAAGACGCGATGGGGCAGCAGCCGGGCGATCTCGGCCGGGTCGGTGCCGGCGGCTTCCATCTCGGCCCTGACCTCCGCCTCGGTCTTGCCGCGCATCAGCGCCGCCGACTGGGCGAGGCCGTTGGCCAGCAGCTTCCGGTGGCTGTCGGCGTGTCCATGGTCCGGCCGCGCGACCAGGATGATGTCGGCCGGCACCGGCCGCGTGCCCTGGTGGATGAGCTGCATGAAGCTGTGCTGCGCATTGGTCCCCGGCTCGCCGAAGACCACCGCCCCCGTGTCGTGCCCAACCGGCTTGCCTGCCAGCGTCACCCGCTTGCCGAGGCTCTCCATCTCCAGCTGCTGCAGATGCGCCGGCAGCCGGGCGAGGCGCTCGTCATAGGGCAGCACTGCCCGGGTCGCGCAACCGAGGCCGTTGACGTGCCAGACTTCGGCGAGCGCCAGCAGCACCGGGAGGTTGCCCTCGAGCGGCGCCGCCATGAAATGCGCGTCCATCGCCCGCGCGCCGGCCAGTAGCCGCTCGAACTGCTCCCAGCCGAGCGACAGGGCCAGCGACAGGCCGATCGCCGACCAGAGCGAGAAGCGCCCGCCCACCCAGTCGCGGAAGGGGAAGACCCGATCGGCGGCGATGCCGAAACCCTCGGTCGCCTTGAGGTTGGTCGACAGCGCCGCCAGATGCCCGCCAACCGCCGCCTCGCCCAGGGACCCGGCCAGCCAGCCGCGGACCAGCGCGGCATTGGTCATGGTCTCCTGGGTGGTGAGGGTCTTGCTCGCCACCAGCACCAGCGTCCGCCGCGGGTCGAGCCGCGGGCGGATCTCCTCCCAGGCATGGGCATCGACATTGCCGAGATAATGCGGCCGGAGCGGCGAGGCCGGCGTCCACAAGGCCCGCGCGACCATGGCCGGGCCGAGGTCGGAGCCGCCGATGCCGATGTTCAGCACGTCGGTGAAGCGCTCGCCCGTGGCGCCCGTCAGCCGCCCCTCGGTGACGGCCAGGGTGAAGTCCCGCATCCGCCCCAGCACCGATGCCACCTCGGCAGAGGCATCCTCGGCGCCGGCGCGGAAGCCGCCCTCGCCGCGCAGCGCCATGTGGAGCACCGCCCGCCGCTCCGTGACGTTGACCGCCTCGCCGTGGAACATCGCATCCCGCCTAGCGGGCAGGTCGGCGGCGCGGGCGAGGCCGAGCAGCGCCGTCCGCACCGCATCGCTCATCGCGGTCTTGGACAGGTCGAGCAGCAGCCCGTCGGCCGCATGGGAGAAGCGGCGGAAGCGCTCCGGATCGGCGGCGAAGAGCCGACGGATGGAGGAGGGCGCGCTGCCATCCGCCCGCGGGGTCTTCGCCAGGGCCATCACCGCCGCCCAGGCCGCCGCCAGTTCCTGCGCCATGCGCTTCCCTCCCGCTTCGAGCATCCTTCGCTTGGAGCGGTTTCCGTTCGCACTGGCTCACGGAAGCCGCTCCAATCCATTGTCCGGCCGAGCAAATACCTCCGACCAGGTGTTTCCACCCAATCGGAGCCTGCTCTAGGGCAAAGCAGCCGCCCGAGGAATCCGCCGCCGCCTCACAACCCCGCAGGCTGCCCCGCCACCACGACCGAGAGCGCATCCGGCGCCAGCAGGCGGGCCGCCACCGTCACCAGCCGCTCCCGCGTCAGCGCCCGGAGCCGGGCCGGGCGGCCGGCCAGCCAGTCGGTCGGCCGGCCGTTCTGCCGCAGCATCAGCAGCGTCTCCGCCACCCGCCGGCTGTCGGTGAATTGCAGCGGCAGGGAGCCGGTGAGGAAGGCAACCGCATCGGCGAGTTCCACCTCGGTCGGCCCCTCGGCCGCCATGCGGGCCCATTCCTCCCGCGTCACCGCCAGCGTCTCGGCGACGCGGGCATTCTCCGTCGCCACCGAGCCGATGACGACGCCGTGCCGGAACAGCAGGTCGAGCCCAGCGCCGATGCCATAGGCGAGGCCCCGCTGCTCCCGCACCGACTGCATCAGCCGCGAGGAGAAGCCGCCGCCGGCCAGGATGCGGAGCACCACCTGCGCCGCCTCCCAGTCCGGATCGGTCGAGGACAGGCCGTCCTGGCCGAAGATCACCGCCGATTGCGGCGAGGCGACCGGCAGCACCTGCTGGCCGAAGCCGCGGAAGGCCGGCAGCGGCGCGATGGCCGGCGGCGCCCCGCCCGGCAGCCCGCCGAACAGCGCCGGCAACAGGCCGCGCAGCGCCTCCGGGGTGATGGCGCCGCTCGCCGTCACCTGCAGGCCCTCGCGGTGGACCTGCCGGGCCAGCGCCGCGCGCAGCGCCTCCACCGGCAGGGCGGCGAGGCTTTCCGCCGTGCCGCTGCTCGGCCGCCCGGCGGAGTGCCCGGGATAGGCATTCGCCCAGAAGGCGCGCACCGCCTGGCCGCGCGGCGTCTCCAGCGCGCGGCGGACGGCGGCGATGGACCGCGCGCGCACCCGCTCCACCGCCTCCGCATCAAGCCGCGGCTCCTGCATGGCGAGGCGGGCGAGGCGCACCGCCTCCGGCAGGGCCGTGGTCAGGGCGCGGAAGCCGCCTTCGAAACTGTCCCGGTCGGCCGAGAAATTAAGGCTGATCGCCTGATCGCGCAGCGCATCACCGAATTCGGTGGCGCGCAGCGGCCCCGCCCCCTCGGTCAGGAGGGAGGCAGCGAGCGCCGCCACCCCTTCCTGCCCCGCCGGGTCGAGCGCCGCCCCGCCGGCCCACGACCAGGCGACCGAGACCACCGGCACCGATTGGTCCTCGACCAGCCAGGCGGAGAGCCCATCCGCCTCGACCACCTGGATCGGCAGGGAGAAGCCCTGCTCGTTGCGGGGCGGGTTCACGTCGTTCGCCCCCGGCGCGCCGCGATCGGGCACGGCGGTCATGCCGGCGCCCCCGGCAGCAGCCAGCCCGTGGTGCCGACCGGCTGGCCGAGCACCGCCCGCGCCGCCGCCGTCACCTGCTCGCGCGTCACCGCCTTCAGGTAGCGCGGCCAGAATTCCACCATCTCCAGCGGAAGGCCGATCGCCAGCGCGCCGCCCAGCATCCGCGGCGCGGCGCCGATGCCGTCGAGCGACAGCACCGCGCCCGCCGTGAGCTGGCGGATGGAGCGGACAACCTCCGCCTCGCCCGGCCCGTCCTGCAGGAGCGCGGCGAGGGCGGCATCCACCGCCGCCTCCACCCGCTCCGGCGCCACGCCCTGCCGCGCCGTGGCGGAGACGCTGAAGCTGCCCGGCCCCACCGTCTCGCTGTCGTAGGAGGCGTTGGCGCTGGTCGCGAGCCCGGTCTCGACCAGGGCCTTGTGCAGCCGGCTGCCCGAGCCGCTGCCGAGCAGATGGGCCAGGACCTCGAGCGGCCAGGCATGGCGCATCTCGCCCCAGGTGAGGCTCGGCGCCATGAGGCTGCGCATGAAGCTCGCCTCGCGCACCGCCGGGTCGTGCTGGACGAAGCGCGGCTCGGCCGCGGCCGGCACCGGCTCGGCGCGGCGGCGCGGCGTGAAGGGCCGGGCCGGGACCACGCCGTAGAACTCCTCGGCCAGCGCCCGCACCTCCGCCTCCCGCGCATCGCCGGTGACGACGAGCACGGCATTGCCAGGGGCGTAGCGCTGGTCGTGGAAGCCGCGGAGATCGGCCAGGGTGATGGCGCGGATCTCCTCCTCCCAGCCGATGATCGGACGGCCGTGCCAGTGCTGCGGCCCCCACATGGCGGCCTCGAACCCTTCCCAGAAGCGCCCGCGCGGGTTGCTGCTGGTGCGCTGGTTGCGCTCCTCCAGGATCACCGCCCGCTCCGGCTCCAGCGTCGCCTCGGGCAGCAGCGGATGGGCGAAGCGGTCCGCCTCCATCCGCATGACGAGGGCGAGGCGGGAGGCCTCGACCGTCTGGTGGTAGGCGGTGACGTCGCGCGAGGTGAAGGCATTGTCCTGCCCGCCCTCCCGCGCCACCACCAGCGACAGCGCGCCCGGCGCCACGTTGCGGCTGCCCTTGAACATCATGTGCTCGAGGAAATGCGCCGTACCGGACTTGCCCGCCGGGTCCTCGCCGGCGCCCGCGCCGTAGAAGAGGTAGTGGGAGACGACCGGCACCCGCCGGCTCTCGGCCAGCACGACCCGCAGCCCGTTCGCCATGGTCCAGCTCACCGCGCCAAAGAGCGGGCGTTCGGCGAGCGGTTCCGTCGGCGGGGCAATGGCCGGCTGGGCGAGGGCCGGCACGGCGGTGGCCACCGGCAGGGCGGCGGCGGAGCGAAGGGCGGTACGGCGTGTCACGCTGGGCATCTCTCCGATGTGGGGACGCTGGCCGGCTTGCGCCAGCACCGCTTGCGTTCCGCGACGGTTTGAATCAATACCATCTATGTTCCTGAAAAACTTAACGAAGCCATCATCAGCTTTGCATATGGGCAGGTCTTCATATGGGCTCGCCATGGCCGGGGCCGTGATGGCGGCCAGCCTCGCCGCCCGGGCCGAGGCGCTTCTCCCGGGCCTGGCGGCCTGGCAGGAGCGGCTGGAGGCGGAGGGCTGGCTGCTGCACGGCCAGTCCACCTTCGTCGAGCAGGGCCATCCCGGCTTCCCCTCGCCCTACCGGGGCGAGAACAGCATGCAGGCCAAGGCCATGCAGCGGAACACCCTCTCCCTCGACATGGTGATCGGCCGGCGCCTGTGGAGTGGGGCGGAGTTCGTCATCGACCCGCAGGTCTCGCGCGGCTTCGGCCTCTCCGGCACCCGGGGCGCCGCGGCCTTCCCGAATGGCGAGGCCTTCCGCACCGGCTCCGAGGGGCCGGCGGCCTATGTGACCCGCGCCTTCCTCCGCCAGACCATCGCCCTCTCGGGCGACACCGTGGCGGCGGACGGGGACCCCTACCGCTTCGCCGCCCCACTGCCGCGCGAGCGGATCACGCTCACCATCGGCAAGATCGCCGTCTTCGACATCTTCGACGACAACCGCTACGCCCATGACCCGCGGACGCAATTCCTGAATTGGGCCTTCGTCTCCGCCGGCGCCTTCGACTTCGCCAACGATGCCAAGGGCTATACCAACGGCGCTGCCGTGGAGTGGGACAACGGCGCCTGGGGTCTCCGCGCCGGGGCGTTGCAGGTGGCGAAGCGGATCAACTCCCTCTCGCTCGACCCGCAGCCGCTGCGCGGCTACCAGGTCCTGCTGCAGGCGGACCGGTTCTACACCCTGGGCGGCCGGCCGGGGGCGGTGCGGCTGCTCGGCGGCTGGTCGCAGACCCGCTCGCAGAGCTATGCCGCGCTGCTCGGCGGCGATATCGGCCAGACCGAGACCAACCTCCGCGGCGGCACCGCCGGCAAGGCGATGCTGGTGCTGAACGCCGAGCAGGAGCTGGCGGATGAGCTCGGCGCCTTCGCGCGGCTTTCCTGGAATGACGGCCGCACCCAGCAATGGATGTATACCGAGATGGACTGGGCCGCCTCGGCCGGGCTGGTAGTGGGCGGGGCGCGCTGGGGCCGGGACGCGGATGCCGTGGGGCTGGCCGGCAACATTGCCGGCCTGTCGGGCCGGCACCGGCGCTTCATCGCCGCCGGCGGCGCCGGCTTCATCATCGGCGACGGGCGGCTGAGCTACCGGCCGGAAGTGGCGGTCGAGGCCTATTACGCGCTCGGCGTCGCGCCCGGCACCGTGCTGACGGCCGATGCGCAGCTGATCGTCAACCCGGCCTACAACGCCGATCGCGGCCCGATCCCGGTGCTGGCGCTGCGATTGCGGACGGCCTTCTGAGCGCCGCGCGGCCGCGGCGCCGTCCTGGCGGCATGGCTGCTAGAAGATGCTCTCGAACAGCGCCGCGACCGGGTTGCTGCTGCGGGCGCGCTGGATGACCGGCGTCTCGCCATCCGTCACCTCGCGGCCGAGCGCGGCATTCTCGCGCAGCCGCTGCGCCTCGCGCCGCGGGTCGAGCGCGGTGCCGGAGGGCTCCGGCCCGCGCCAGAACATCAGCCGGTCGACCAGGGTGCGCTGCGGCTGGTCGAGCTTCAGGCTTTCCTCGTCCACGCGGCGGCGGATGTCGTCGCCGACCGGGCGGCCGGCCTGGCTCAGCAGGGCGCTTTCGCCGGAGCTCGGGGCGCTCGCCGCGGCCGGGCCGCCGAGCACCGCGCCCGGCACCAGCGTCGCCTCCGCCGCCTGGCGCGTCGAGACCTCCTGCGGCCGGTCGGCGCCGGGGCGCGGCGCCGGCAGCGGGCCGCCGAGCGAGGGCGGCATGGAGAGCGGCGCCCGCGTCGTCACCTGGAATTCGTCCGGCGCATCCCGCGTCAGGCCGAAGGTGCGCGCGGTGTCGCCGCCGCAGCCGGCCAAGGGGGCAGCCAAGGCGGTGGCGAGCAGAAGGCTGAGGGCCATGGACTGGCCCGCGGGGCGGCGCATCCTCATGTCGCCTCTCTACTCGCCGGCGGCTTCCGGAACAAGGCATCCGCGAGGAGGACGAAGACGCCGCAGACGATCCCGGCATCGGCGATGTTGAACACGTACCAGTGCCAGCCCCAGCCATGCGCATCGATGAAATCGACGACGGCGCCGAAGCGCAGGCGGTCGATGACGTTGCCGACCGCGCCGCCGACGACAGCACCCAGGGCGGTTGCAACGGCGCGGTTCTCCGCCCGCGCCATCCAGCGCAGGAGGAAGGCGGCGATGACGGCGGCGACGAGGGCGAGGATGATATGGTTCAGCGGCCCCTCGCCCGAGAGCAGGCCGAAGGTGACGCCGCGGTTCCAGACCATGGTGAGGTCGAGGCCGAGCGGCCCCGCCTCGACCAGCGGCAGCGTGCGGCGGCCGGGGAGGTCGAGCACCTCCAGCACCCACCACTTGCTCGCCTGGTCGGCCGCCAGCAGCAGCGCGGCCATGGCGAGGCCGATGCGCATCACTGGCCGTCCACCACGGCCTCGCAGCGGCGGCAGAGCGTCGGGTGGGCGGCGGAGAGGCCGACCTCCTCCAATACCCGCCAGCAGCGGTCGCACTTGGCGCCGGGAGCCTTCGCCGCGGTGAAGCCCTCGCCCGCGGCCATCTCGGCCTTGGAGACGATCAGGATCTCCTCCCAGAAGCCGGGATCGAAGCCGGCCGCCGCAGGCACTTCGACCCGCGCCTGGAGCGAGGAGCCGATCTCGCCGGAGCGCCGCAGCTCCTCCAACAGCCCGGTCGCCTCGGCGCGGCGCGCGCGCAGCGTGGCCCAGCGCTCGGCCAGCGCCTCGTCCCGCCACTCGGCCGGCAGCTCGGGGAAGTCGTGTAGGTGGATGCTGTCGCCCTCATCGGGGAAGCGGGCAAGCCAGGCCTCCTCCGCGGTGAAGACCAGCACCGGCGCAAGCCAGGCGCAGAGGCAGCGGTGCAGCACATCGAGCACCGTCCGCGCGCTGCGCCGCCGGTGGCTGTCGGCGGCATCGCAGTAGAGGCTGTCCTTGCGGATGTCGAAGTAGAAGGCCGAAAGGTCGGTCGAGCAGAAGGTGTGGAGCTCGGGATAGACGCCGGTCCAGTCGTAATCCTTCGCGGCCTGGCGGAGCTTCCCATCCAGCTCGGCGAGGCGGTGCAACACCCAGCGCTCCAGCTCCGGCAGCTCGGCATGGGGGACGCGCTCGGCCTCCTCGAAGCCGGCGAGGTTGCCGAGCAGCCAGCGCAGCGTGTTGCGCAGGCGCCGGTAGAGCTCCGCCTGCTGCTTCAGGATCTCCTTGCCGATGCGGAGGTCCTCCGCCGTGTCGGAGTTCATCACCCAGAGGCGCAGGATGTCGGCGCCGTATTGCTGCATCACCTCCTGCGGGGCGGTGACGTTGCCGAGCGACTTCGACATCTTCCGGCCCGACTCGTCGAGCACGAAGCCATGCGTCAGCACCGCCTTGAAGGGTGCGACGCCATTGGTGCCGACGCTCTCCAGCAGCGAGGAGTGGAACCAGCCGCGATGCTGGTCCGAGCCCTCCAGGTAGAGATCGGCCGGGAAGGGCATGCCGCGGTCGCGCAGCACGAAGGCATGGGTCGAGCCGCTCTCGAACCACACATCGACGATGTCCATCACCTGCTCGTAGTCCGCCGGGTCGCGGCTCTCGCCGAGGAAGCGCGCGGCGGCGCCCGGCTGGTACCAGGCATCGGCGCCCTCCACGCGGAAGGCCTCGACGATGCGGTCCATCACCGCCGTGTCGCGCAGCGGCTCGCCGGTGCGGCGGTCGACGAAGACGGCGATGGGCACGCCCCAGGCGCGCTGGCGGCTGATGCACCAATCCGGCCGCGCCGCGACCATGCTGCCGATGCGGTTGCGCCCCTGGTCGGGGACGAATTGCGTGGCGTCGATCGCGGCGAGCGCCTTCTCGCGGATCGCATTGGCATCGTCCATGGCGATGAACCATTGCGGCGTGGCGCGGAAGATCACCGGCTTCTTCGAGCGCCAGCTATGCGGGTAGCTGTGCGTGAGCTTGCCCTTGGCGACCAGCGTGCCGGCCGCCTCGCAGGCGGCATAGACGGCGTCATGCGCCTTGAAGACATGCAGGCCGGCGAAGCCCGGCGCCTGCAGGGTGAAGGTGCCGTCGTCGTTCACCGTCTCGGGCACCGGCAGGCCGTTCTCGCGGCCGAGGTTGAAGTCGTCCTCGCCATGGCTCGGGGCGATGTGGACGAAGCCGGTGCCCGCCTCGGTGGTGACGAACTCGCCCGCCAGCAGCGGCACGTCGAAGTCGTAGCCCGCGCCGCGCAGCGGATGCGCGGCGATGGCGCCCGCCAGCGCCTCGCCCTTCAGCACGCGCACGACGCTATGCGCGCCGAGCCCCGCATCCTTGCCGAATTGCGGCAGCAGCGGCAGCGCGACCAGCAGCCGCTCGCCGGGGACGAGATGGCTGCCCTCGGCGACGCCCTCGACATGCACCAGCGCGTAGTCGATCCCGGCGCCATAGGCGACGGCGCGGTTGCCGGGGATGGTCCAGGGCGTCGTCGTCCAGATCACGACGCTCGCGCCGGCCAGATCCGCGGCCGACTTCAGGAGGCGGAACCGCGCCCAGAGCGTCGGCGAGACATGGTCGTGATATTCGATCTCGGCCTCGGCCAGCGCCGTCTTCTCGACCGGGCTCCACATCACCGGGCGCAGCCCGCGATAGAGCGAGCCGTTCATCAGGAATTTGCCGATCTCGGCAACGATGGTTGCTTCCGAGGGGAAGTCCATCGTCGCATAGCGCCCGGCCCAGTCGCCGAAGACGCCGAGGCGCTGGAACTCCTCCCGCTGCACGTCGAGCCAGCGCGCGGCATAGGCGCGGCACTCGGCGCGGAACTCGAGGACGGGGACGTCGTCCTTCTTGCGGCCGCCCTGGTACTTGCCCTTGAGGTCGCGGTACTCCTCCTCGACCTTCCACTCGATCGGCAGGCCGTGGCAGTCCCAGCCGGGGACGTAGTCGGCATCGTGCCCGGCCATCTGGGCGGCGCGGTTGATGACGTCCTTCAGGATCTTGTTCAGCGCATGGCCGATATGGAGCGGACCGTTCGCATAGGGCGGGCCGTCATGCAGGACGAAGGGCGGGCGACCCTTGGAGCGCTCGCGCAGCCGGGCCCAGAGGTCCAGCCGCTCCCAGCGCTGCAGCCAGTCCGGCTCGCGCTTCGGCAGGTCGCCCTTCATCGGGAAGGCGGTCTGCGGCAGGAAGACGGTGCCGCGGTAGTCTCGGGTCGCGGGGGCTACGGTGTCGTTCATCGGGGCGGTCTCCGGCCGCCGGCGATGCGGCGGCGGGTCAGCGGTGGCGGGTGCGCGGCGGTCCCGGCCCTCAGGCGAGGGCCGGGCGGCTAATTCGCGGATGGGCCACCGGGCGATGCATGAGGGGCTTATGGGGATCGGAGGGCTAGGGGGTCAAGTATTGGGTCAGGTATCCTGCGCCAGCGCCGCCCGCGCATCCTCCGCATCCTGGGCGATGGCCGCCTTCAGCGCCTCCAGCCCGTCGAATTTCGCATCCGCCCGCAGGAAGTGCCGGAGCTTTACGCCGATCTCCTGCCCGTAGAGATCGCCCGAGAAGTCGAAGAGATAGGTCTCGAGCCTGGTCTCCGGATCGCCGCCGAGCGTCGGCCGCCGGCCGATATTGGAGACGCCGCCCACCTCCCGCCCATCCGGCAGCATCGCCGTCACCGCATAGACCCCGTGCGCCGGCTCCAGGTGCCGGCCGAGCCAGAGATTGGCGGTCGGCCAGCCCAGCACCCGGCCGAGCTTGTCGCCATGCACCACCTCGCCGCGGACCTCCCAAGGGCGGCCGAGCAGGGCCGTCGCCCGCTCCGGGTAGCCGTCCTGCAGGGCGCGGCGGATGCGGGTGGAGGAGACCGGCCCCTGCGCATCCGCGACCGGCGGCACCACCGTCAGCCCGATGCCCGCCGCCTCGGCGAGGCCCGTCAGCGTCCCGGCATCGCCGCCGCGCCGGTGGCCGAAGGCGAAGTCCTGGCCGCAGGCGAGATGCACGGCGCCCAGCCCGTCCTGCAGGACATCCTGGAAGAAGCGCTCGGCCGGCATGCCGGCGAGCGCCGCATCGAAGGGCAGCGCCACCACCAGCGCCGCGCCCGCCCGCCCCAGCGCCTCCGCCTTGGCGGGCAGCAGGGTGAGGCGAAAGGGCGGATCCTGGGGCCGGAAATGCTCGCGCGGATGCGGCTCGAAGGTCAGGGCGGCGAGCGGCGCCCCGGGCCGCGCGGCATGGGCGGCCGCCAGCACCGCCCGGTGCCCCAGATGCACCCCGTCCATGTTGCCGAGCGCGACGGTGGCGCCGCGCAGCCCGGGCGGCAGGTCGCGCCAGTCGGTGATGACGAGGGGCTGGGTCATGCCCCGGCGGTCTAACGAGAGCCGGGCGGGTGGACAAGCGCCGCGGCATCGCCAGAGTGGAGGGGGACCGCAACAGGACCGACCCCATGCCCCAGACCGATACCGGCAGCTCCGACCGCCTCCTCGCCGAGCTGCGGAGCTGGGTGGAGCATGAGACCCCGACCACCGACCCGGGCGCCGTCAACGCGCTGCTCGATCGCTGCCAGGCCGACCTCGCCGGGGCGGGCGCCGCCATCGAGCGACTGCCGGGCCATGGCGGCTTCGGCGACACGCTGATCGCCCGCACCCCGGGCGAGGGCGCGCCGGTGGTCGTCGCCGGGCATGTGGACACGGTCTGGGACCATGGCACGCTGGCGAAGTCGATGCCCTGGCGCGTGGAGGGCGAGCGCGCCCATGGCCCGGGCATCTACGACATGAAGGCCGGCAGCTTCTTCGCCTTCCACGCGGTGCGGGAGATCCTGCGCCAGGGCACGCGGACCCGCCGCCCCATCACCCTGCTGCTCACCCCGGATGAGGAGGTCGGCAGCCCGACCAGCCGCGCCCCGATCGAGGCCGCCGCCCGCGGCGCCTGCGCCGTGCTGATCCCGGAGCCGGCGGGCGGCCCGCAGGGCGCCTGCGTCACCGGCCGCAAGGGCACCGGCGGATTCACCCTGACGGTCGAGGGCCGCAGCGCCCATGCCGGCGGCAACTGGTCCGAGGGGCGGAGCGCCGTCGTCGCCCTGGCCCAGGCGATCCTCAAGGTCCATGCGCTGACCGACCTGGAGCGCGGCGTCACCACCAATGTCGCGCCGATCTGGGGCGGCACGCGGCCGAACGTCATCCCGCCCGAGGCCGGCTGCCGCATCGACTTCCGCGCCCCGAGCCTCGCCGAGGCGGAACGCATGGTCGCCGCCATCCGGGCATTGGCCAAGGAAGAGGACGGCATCCGCATCACCGTGGAAGGCGGGCTCAACCGCCCGCCGCTGGAGGAAAGCCCGGCCAACCTCGCCCTCTACGAGGCCGCCCGGGCGATTGCCGCCCGCCAGGGCTACGACCTGCCGAAGCAGCATCGCGGCGGCGGGTCGGACGGCAATTTCACCGCCGCCATGGGCATCCCGACGCTGGACGGCCTCGGCTGCACCGGCGCCGGCGCCCATGCGCCGGAGGAGCATATCCGCTGGCCGGACCTGGCGCCGCGCTGCGCCGTGCTCTGCGAGCTGCTGGAAACCCTGGGGTAAGGAGCGAGGCGAATGCCGAAGGCCCTGATCATCGGCGCGGGGGACGGGCTCTCCGCCTCCCTCGCGCGGCTGCTGGCCCGCGAGGGCTATGCGGTGGCGCTTGCCGCCCGCAACACGGCGAAGCTCGCCGCGCTCGCCGCCGAGACCGGCGCCGCCACCCATGGCTGCGACGCGGCCGACGCCGCCCAGGTCGCCGGCCTGTTCGCGGCGGAGGGCGATGCCGAGGTCGTCGTCTACAACCCGAGCTACCGCACCCGCGGCCCGATCGCGGAGCTGGACCCGGCCGAGGTGCAGAAGAGCCTGCAGGTCTCGGCCTTCGGCGCCTTCCTCGCGGTGCGGGAGGCGGCGCGGCGCATGCTGGCGGCCGGGCGCGGCACCATCCTGCTGACCGGGGCCTCGGCCGGGGTGAAGGGCTATCCGCTGAGCGCCCCCTTCGCCATGGGGAAGTTCGCCCTTCGCGGCCTCGCCCAGTCCGCCGCGCGGGAGCTGCACCCGATGGGCATCCATGTGGCGCATATTGTCATCGATGGTGGCATCCGGAGCACAGCTCGGCCCGATGGCGGGCAGGACAGCCTGCTCGACCCCGATGCGATCGCCGCAACCTACCTTCAGCTCATCCGTCAACCGCGTAATACGTGGAGCTGGGAGATGGAAATTCGGCCATGGGTTGAACGTTTCTGAGTCGATGCCCAAGGCGCCGCTGCGGCAGCGGCAGACCCTGCCGAGATCATCGAACTCACGGTTGAAATGGGGTTGGAATACGCGCTCCCGGGTCGCCGCCCGCGCTTCATCAAGGTTGCTTGCGCGCACGCATGCAACCTGGGAACGATTCCAGTGTTGATGACAGGCTGGGTCAATAGTATGTGTGCACTGTAATCACGTTAGCCGGAGCGTGCTGGATGCGTGCCGCGTTCAAGCCTCTTGAAACCGAGGCCGAGTCCCCCGACCAATCCGCCCTCCGCCTCATGCTGTCCTATGTGGAGGCGGAGTGCCTGCGCCTCGGCGCCACCGAGGCCGCGCGCCATGTCGCCCTCGCCGTGTCCAACCTGCCGGATCCGGTGGCTGCTGCCGCCAGCGCCCCGCCGCCGGACGCCCTCCGCCCGCGCAACGCCCGGCTTCACTAGGGCGATTTCCGTTCGCACCGACTCACGAAAGCCGCTCTGATCCATTGCTTGGCCAAGCGAATTACTCCGGTCAGGTGTTTCCACCTGACCGGAGTTTGCTCTAGGCCCGGTGGCTATCCCCGCCGCAGCAGGAACAGCGCCTGCTCGCCGAACAGGTTGGCCAGCCACGGCGAGCGCTTCCACGGCGCCCTCCGTCCCCGCTCATCCACCGCCAGCCACTGCTCGACGACATAGCCCTCGAGGGCGCAGAGGTCGAAGAAGTCCTGGATGGTGCAGGGGTGGATGTTCGGCGTCTCGTGCCAGGCACGGTGCCAGGTCTCGGTCATCGGCATCCGCCCGGTGGCGAGCACCTGCCAGCGCACCAGCCAGTGGCCGAAATTCGGGAAGCTGACGATCGCCCGCCGGCCGATGCGCAGCATCTGCCGCAGCACCTCGCGCGGCCGCTCCACCGCCTGCAGCGTGCGGGACAGCACCACATAGTCGAAGGCGCCGTCGGGGTAGGAGGCGAGGTCGTGGTCGGCATCGCCATGGATCACGGCGAGGCCGGCGGCGACAGCCCGCGTCGCCTCCGCCATGTCGATCTCGATGCCGCGGGCATCCGCGCCCTTCTCGGCGGTGAGGTAGGCGAGCAGCGCCCCGTCGCCGCAGCCGATGTCCAGCACGCGCGCGCCCGGCGTGATCATCTCGGCGATCAGCCGGAGGTCGAGCCGCATGTTCTTGGCGACGTAGCGGATCGGGTAGGGCGCTTCTGGCATGGCCCCCTGCGATAGCCCCGTGCCGGCCCCGCCGCAACGCTTCCTTCACCATTGGCATGCTCCTCTCCCGCTCCCCTGCGCTGCAAGGCCAGGAACCGAAGCATGACCCGGCCCCCATGCCGGCCCTGAGGGACGCCCTGGCGCGGTTGATCTGGCCCGGCGAGCATCGCGGCACGGCCAGCCTCCCTCCGGAGGATGCGGAGGAGGCTGCGGGCCCGGCGCCGCCCCCGGCCGCGCCGGGCCCGGCCGAGGGCCTCGCCCTGGCCCGCCTCGCCTGGGCGGAGCGGCTCTGGGAGGAGGGCTGCCTCATCCCCGGCGGCCCGGCGGAGATCGAGCGGCTCGCCAGCCTCCTCCCCCTGTCGCCGGCGACGACGCTGCTGCTGGTCGGCCGCGATGCCGGCGCGGCGGCGGGCGCCGTCATCGGCCGCTGCGGCGCCTGGGTCGCCGCCCATCAGCACGACCTGATGCTGGCCGAGCGCATGGCGCAGCGCCTCCGCCCCCATGGCCGCCGCGCCACGGTGCTGCCCTGGCAGCCGGAGGCCCCCGCCTTCCGCGCCCGCTACCACCACCACGCCCTGGCGCTGGAGCCGCTGGCCGGCGGCGGCTCCTTCGACCGTCTCGCCGGGGCCCTGGCCGCGGCGCTGAAGCCGGAGGCGCAGCTCGTGATGCTGGAGGTCGTCCGCGGCGACCCAGCCGCCGGCGCCGGCCTCGACCGCTGGCTCGCCCTCGAGGGCCGCACTGGCCCGCCGCCGGAGCGTCAGGCGGCGGAGGCCGCGCTCGAGGCCGCCGGCTTCCAGCTCCATGTCGCGGAGGATGCCGCGCCCCGGCAATGCGCCGCCATCATCGAGAGCTGGGCGCGGGTGATCGAGGAGCTGCGGGCCGCCGGCGCCGCCAAGTTGCGTGGCGCCGCCGCCGGGCTGGTCGAGGAGGCGGAGCTCTGGCTGCTGCGCCACCGGCTGCTGAGCAGCGGCGCCATCGGCCTCCGCCGCTGGCATGCGACGCTGAGGCGGTGAGCAGCGCATTCTCCGCATGGCTGGAGGGACCCCCTGCCGCTCCTGCGCCGCGGCCGGACAACCCATCTCCCGTGTCGAAGAACACGGAAGGAGAAAGTGATGTTGTCCGCAGCCTTCGGCCTTCTCGGCCTCGGGGCCGGGATGGCGCTGGTGCTTTGGGGCGCCGCGGTGCGCCGGCGCATGGAGCGGGATGGGTTCCTGCACGGGGCCGGGCTGATGCCGGCCGGCGCCGCGCAGGACGTGGTCTGAGAGATTCGGCCAGGAGCCACGAAACCCTCGGCGGCCTGCCCGGTTGTGCCTTGCGGCGAACCGGACGGCGCCCGATACCGTCCGGCACCCGCGGGGGTGAGCCCCGCCGCCTGGTGAGGGCGTATCCCTCACCCGGCCGGACGCCGGGCCGACACGTCAAGGCATAGAGCCGCCCGCCGGGGGATTGCTCCCTCCCGGCGGGCGGCTTGCCGAGTCCGGCCCCCGGCTCAGGCCGCCAGGCGCTTGGGCCTGAGGAAGAAGCGCGTCACCTCCGGGTGCCAGTCCTCGACGCGATGGCTCAGCTCCCGCGCCGCCTGCTCCAGCTCGTGGCCGGGCAGCTCGTCCGTCAGGTCGATGGTCACCGCCATCAGCACCTCCGCCGGGCCGAGATGCATGCTCAGCAGCTCCTCCACCGTCTTCACCCGTGGGTCGGCGGCCAGCGTCGCCCGCACCGCGGCGACCAGCCGCGGCGAGGCGGCCTCGCCGGTCAGCAGACTCCGCGTCTCGTTGGCGAGGAAGCCCGCCGTCACCACCAGCAGCAGGCCGATGCCGATGGAGGCCGCGCCGTCCAGCGCTGGCATCCCCAGCCATTCGGCGAGCGCCAGCCCGACCAGCGCGATGGCGAGCCCTGCCAGCGCCGCCGCATCCTCGAGCAGGACGGCGAAGACGCCGGGGTCCTTGCTGGCCCGGACCGCCTGCCAGAAGGGCTCGCCCGCATGGCTGCGGCGGAACTCCCGGAAGGCGACGCGGAAGGACAGGCCCTCGAAGACGACCGAGGCGCCGAGGACGAGGAAGTTGACCCAGGCGCTCTCGACCGGCTCCGGCGCCGCGATCTTCCGCCAGCCTTCGTAGACGGAGACCGCCCCGCCGAGCGCGAAGATCATCAGCGCGACGACGAAGGCCCAGAAATACAGCTCCATCCCATGGCCGAAGGGGTGCCGCGCCGAGGGCGGCCGCGCCGCCCGCCGGAGCCCGACGAGCAGCAGCCCCTGGTTGCCGGTGTCGACCGCCGAGTGGATCGCCTCGCTCAGCATGGCGCTCGACCCGGTGTAGAGCGCCGCCGCGAGCTTGGTGGCGGCGATGGCAAGGTTGCCCGCCAGTGCCGCCAGGATCACCCGGCGGGACCCGCCATGGGCCATTGGCTAGATCAGGCCTTCCTTGTCGGGATTGACGGGCTTGTCCTCCCGCAGCTCCCGCTTCCGGCGGCGGAGCTGCTTCGCGACCCGCTCCAGCGCGTCGTTGAAGGCGATCGGCGCCTCCGCCGCCTCGGCCGAGCCGTCGAAGAAGAGGCCCTTGCCGGCATGGACCCGCACCGAGCAGGAAAAGCCGCCATGGCCGGTGCGCGAGAAGCGCGCCGTCATGTCCTCGGCGCCCAGGTACTTCTCGGCGATGCTGGTCAGCTTCTCGGTCACATGGCTGCGCAGCGCCTCGCCCACATCCATCTGGTGGCCATGGATGGCGATAGCCGGGCTGTCCGCCGCTCTGTTGTCGTCGGGGCGCATCGATATCCCTCTCCTGGTTGCCGTGCCGGGGCCGAACGCCGCCCGGCGGGCGCCGTTGCAGCAGGGTGCGGGCCGCTTCGCTCCCGCACCCTGCATCCCCGGCGCGGTAAGCCCGCCTGGCCGGGAACTGCTCAGGACATCGTGCTCAGGCTGCGGCCGATGGGCAGGCGGGGCAGCCCATGGGGCCGGTCACGATGGCCGCCCCCGCCTGGCCTCCGCACGGGCCTTGACGAAGGAGGCGAGCAGCGCCTCCGCCGCCGCCAGCCGCTCCGCCTGGGTCTCGCTGGCCCGGCGCAGCAGCAGCCTGCCGCGCTCCGGCCCGCGGCGCGTCGCCGCCGCGGCATGCGGCCCGACCTCCAGCTTCTCGATGCCAAGCCGCCGGCAGCGGGCCGAGATCCGGGCAAGGGCGAAGAGCTGGGCGAGCGGCGCCGGGGCGGGGCCGAAGCGGTCCTCCACCTCGTCCTCCAGCGCCTCGACTGCGGCCGAGTCCCCGGCGCGCAGCATGCCGGCGAGGCGCCCGTGCAGGCTGACGCGCAGCGCCTCCTCCGGCACATGCCCGGGCGGCACGAAGGCATCGACGCCAATGGCGAGGCCCGGGCTCCAGGCTTCCGGCGGCGCCTCGCCGCGCGCCACGGCCAGCGCCCGGTCGAGCAGGTGGCGGTAGAGCTCCAGCCCGACCAGCGTCAGGTGCCCGGCCTGCTCCTCGCCCAGCAGGTCGCCCGCGCCGCGCAGGTCGAGGTCGCGCGCGCTGATGGCGAAGCCGGCGCCGACCCGGTCCAGCGCCTCCAGCATCGCCAGCCGCCGCTCCGTGGCCGGGCCGATCCGCGCCTCGGGGTCGGTCAGCAGGTAGACGACGCCCCGCGCCCGCCCGCGGCCGACCCGCCCGCGCAGCTGGTGCAGCTGCGCCAGGCCGAAGCGGTCCGCACGGCAGACCAGCATGGTGTTCGCCCGCGGCACGTCGAGCCCGGCTTCCACGATGTTGGTCGAGAGCAGCACGTCGCCCTCGCCCTCGGCGAAGCGCACCATGGCGGCATCGACCTCCGCCGCCGGCATCCCGCCATGGGCCTCGATCAGCGTGAGGTCCGGCACCAGCCCGGCGAGGCGCTCGCGCATCGGCGCGATGTCCTCGATGCGCGGGCAGACGCAGAAGCTCTGCCCGCCGCGCCGCGCCTCGCGCCGCAGCGCGCCGGCCAGCAGCGCATCCTCGATCGGCGCGCGCATGGTCCGCACCGGTTGCCGCCGCGCCGGCGGCGTGGCGATGACGCTCAGCTCGCGCAGCCCGACCAGCGCCGCCTGCAGGCTGCGCGGGATGGGCGTCGCCGTCAGCGTCAGCACATGCAGCCCCTCCCCGTGGCGGAGGCGCCTCAGCTGCTCCTTCTGTGCCGCGCCGAAGCGCTGCTCCTCGTCGACGATCATCAGGGCGAGGTCGCGGAAGCGGGTGCCCTTGGCCGCCAGCGCCTGGGTGCCGATGGCGATCGCCACCTCACCGCGCGCCATCGCCGCCTTGATCTCCCGCGCCTCGCCGGCCGGCGTCAGGCGCGACAGCGCCTCGATCCGCAGGCCGAGGCCGGCGAAGCGTCGGCGGAAGCTCTCCAGGTGCTGGCGCACCAGCACCGTGGTCGGCGCCAGCAGCGCCACCTGGTGGCCGCCGAGCGCCGCCACCGCGGCGGCGCGGATCGCCACCTCCGTCTTACCGAAGCCGACATCGCCGCAGACCAGCCGGTCCATCGGCCGGCCGGAGGCGAGGTCGCCGAGCACGGCGTTGACCGCCGCGGCCTGGTCCTCCGTCAGCTCATGCGGGAAGCGCGCGGCGAGCCGGGCATACTCCGCCGCCGGCGGCCGCAGCGCCGGCGCCCGGGCCCGCTCCCGCGCCCGCACCAGCTCGAGCAGCGCCCGCGCGCTCCCGGCGACCGCGGCCTCGGCCTCCGCGCGCCGCTTCGGCCAGGCCTCGCCGCCCAGCCGGTCGAGGGAGAGCCCCTCCGCCTCCGCCCCGTAGCGCCAGATGCGGTCCAGCTCGTCGAAGGGCACGACCTGAGTGGCGTCGGCATAGCGCAGCCGGAGGCAATCGACCTGCGCCTCGCCGGTGTCCACCTGCTCCACGCCCTCCAGCGCGCCGAGCCCGTGGTCGAGATGGATCACCGCATCCCCCGGCTGCAGGCGTGCGGTGGCGGCGAAGAGCGCCTCCGCCCCATGGTCCCGCCTCGCCCCGCTGACGGCGCGGATGGAGGCATGGGGCACCACCGCCGCCGCCTCGCACTCGAAGCCCGGCACCTCCGCCGCGAGCAGGGCGATGCTGCCCGGCGGCAGGGCCAGCAGCGCCGGCCAGTCGGCGGCCGGCACCGCCTCGCCCAGCCGCTGCGCCAGCCGTCGCGCCCCGTGCCCCCGCCCGCCGGCGATGGCGATGCGCCGCCCCGCCGCGCGCTGCGCCTCGGCATAGTCGAGGAAGGCCGCCTCGGGATCCTCCGCCTCGGCGAAGCGGGGCGGCGCGGCGCCCTCGCCCTCCGCCACCCGCTCCACCTGGCGCCCGTCGAGCAGGTCCTCGCCACAATGCAGCGCCTCCGGCGGCGAGCCGGCCGGGCCGAGGGCGATGCGGGTGCGGAAGGCCTCCGCCACCTCGGCCCGGCGCTGGCCGAGCGCCGCCTCGGCCCCGGCATCCAGCAGGACCGTGGCCTGCGGCAACAGGTCGAGCGGCGCGACCAGCGCGGCAGCGTGCTCCGCCAGCGCATGCTCGAGGCCCGGCGGGCGCGCCTCCAGCAGCGGGTCGTCGGCCGCCAGCACCACTTCGGAGGCCGGGCCGAGCTCCAGCGCCTCCACCGCCTCATCGAGGCTCCGCTGGCTGAGGATGTCGAGCCGCTGGATGGCGGCGATGCGCCCCGCCTCCAGCCGCAGCCGCCAGGCCGCCTCGCCCGCGGCGGGCCAGAGGTCGATGACCTCGCCGTGCAGCGCCGCCTCGCCTGGCTCGTCGACGCGCTCGTCGAGCGCGTAGCCGAGGCGGAGCAGGTCGCGGCGCAGCCCCTCCCCATCCGGCGCCTCGCCGCAGGCGAGCCGCAGCCGCTCCGTGACCCTGGGCAGGCGCTGGCCGATGGCCTCGGCCGAGGCGATCAGCAGGGCCGGCGGCGGCCCGGCGGCGAGCGCCATCCGCTGCCCCATCACCGCGCGGGAGGGCGAGACCCGGTCATAGGGCAGGCAGTCCCAACCCGGCAGCAGCGCGACCGCCGCGCCCTCCGGCGCCAGCGCCCGCACCGCGCGGTGCAGCCGCGCCGCCCGCCCCTCGCTCCGCGCGACGAGGACGAGGCCCGCCTCGCCCGCCGCCAGCATGCGCTCCACCAGCTGCGCAGCCAGCAGCCCCTCCGGTTCGGCGATCAATCCGTGGCTCTCCTCCGGAGCGGGTTCCGTGCGCATAAGCTTGCGGAACCCGCTCCGGCTTGTTGTTTGACCGAGCAAATATCTCCGATCAGGTGATTCCACCTGATCGGAGTGTGCTCTGGGCGGATGCCGAGAACGCAGGCCAGCGCGGAAGGCTGCCGCGGCGGTGATCGCGCCCTGTTCATCCGGCCGCGCGGCATGGCCCGCGTTACCGCGCTGAACCACGATCCCGAGGAAGCCCCCCGCATGTCCGATCGGCCTTTCCGCGTCGTCATCATCGGCGCCGGCTTCGGCGGGCTGGAAGCGGCGCGCGCCCTGGCCCGGGCGCCGGCCGAGATCACCCTGATCGACCGGCACAACCACCACCTCTTCCAGCCACTGCTCTACCAGGTGGCGACGGCGGCGCTCTCGCCCGGCGACATCGCCTGGCCGGTCCGCACCATCTTCCGCCGCCAGCGCAACGTGCGGGTGATGATGGCAGAGGTGACGGGCGTCGACACCGCGGCGCGCGAGGTCGCGGCTGGCCCCGGCCTTCGCATCCCCTACGACGCGCTGGTGCTGGCGACGGGCGCGACCCATTCCTATTTCGGCCGCGACGAATGGGCTCCCGTGGCACCCGGCCTCAAGACCATCGAGGATGCGACGGATATCCGCCGCCGCCTGCTTCTCGCCTTTGAGCGCGCCGAGCTGACCGAGGACGATGCGGAGCGGCGGCGCCTGCTGACCTTCGCCGTCATCGGCGGCGGGCCGACGGGGGTGGAGCTGGCGGGGGCGATGGCGGAGCTCTCCCGCCATGCCATGCCGCGCGAGTTCCGCCGCATCGACCCGGCCATGGCGCGCATCGTGCTGATCGAGGCAGGGCCGCGCATCCTGGCGAGCTTCCCGGAGGAGCTCGGCGCCAAGGCCCGGCAGTCGCTGGAGCGGATGGGCGTGCAGGTGCTGACCGGCACCCGCGTCACCGGCTGCGGCCCGACCGGCGTCGAATGCGGCGAGGAACGGATCGCCGCCAGCACCATCGTCTGGGCGGCGGGCGTCGTCGCCTCGCCGGTCGGGGCCTGGATCGGGGCGGATCGGGACCGTGCCGGGCGCATCAGGGTCGGGCCGGATCTCGCCGTGCCCGGCCTGGCGGATGTCTTCGCCCTCGGCGACACCGCCGCGGTGACGGACGGCAAGGGCAAGCCGGTGCCGGGCAATGCGCCGGCGGCGAAGCAGATGGGGCGCTATGTCGGCCGGCTGCTCGCGGCCCGTGCGGCGGGGCAGGCGGCGCCGGCGCCCTTCCGCTACCGGCACCATGGCGACCTCGCCACCATCGGCCGCCGCTCCGCCGTGGTGGAACTCGGCCGCATCCGCCTCACCGGGCTGATCGGCTGGTGGTTCTGGGGCCTCGCCCATGTCTGGTACCTGATCGGCTTCCGCAGCCGGGTCGTCGTCTCCTTCGAATGGCTGTGGAGCTACCTGACCTTCCAGCGCGGCGCCCGGCTCATCACCGGGCGGGAGCCGAAGGGCGGCAACGCGACGCCCGTGCCGGGGCAGGCCCGGGCGCTGGAGCAGGTCTAGCCGCGCCGCTCAGGCAGCGCCGCGCGAGCCGCCCAACGGCTCGTCGGCCGGCAGGGTCTGCATCGCCGCCGGGTTGACCTCCTGCTCGGCGAGCCGGGTCAGCGTCTCGTCGGTGTCCTTCTCCTCCTTCAGGCTCTGGGACAGGAGATCGACGGCCTTGGTCTGGTTCATCGACCGAAGCAGGGAGCAGAGCGTGCCATAGGCCGCGATCTCGTAATGCTCGATCTTCTGCGCGGCGGCGATGAGGGCGGCGTCGAGCACGGGGCCCCCTTCCAGATCCTCCATCAGGTCGTCCGCCTCCTCGACCAGGCCCTCCATGGCGACGCAGCTCTCGCCATCCGGCTCGACGCCGAGCATCTCGCAGACCTCCTCCAGCCGCTCCACCTGGCGCTCGGTCTCCTCGCGGTGCTGGCGGATGGCCTCCTTCAGCCGGGGCGAGCTGGCCGCCTCCTCCAGCTCCGGATAGGCCGCGAGGATCTGGTTCTCCGCGCTGTAGGTGTCCTGCAGGGAGAGCTCCAGCAGGTCCTTGATGGTCTCGGCCATGGTCGCGTTCCTTTGGAAGCGGGGTCCAGCGGACGCAACGGGGCCCGGGAGGGACCGGTTGCCCGTCCCGGGCGGAACGTCATTCAGCCGACGCCCACCACCCGGTAGCCGTAGTCGCGCCCGTTCGGCTCGCGGATGGTGACGTATTCCCCGGGGCGGAGCTGCCCGGGCTGGATGATCTGCACATGCGGCGCGGCGTCCGCCGCCTCGCCCTCGGCCGGGGAGAAGGCGAGCGACCAGCCGGTCTGCTCGTTCCACTGCACCGTGCCCTGCTGCGGCGGCCCGTCCGGGCGGAAGCGCACCGCGGGCCAGGGCGTCGGGTCAGCGAGCCACGCGCCCGGTTCGAGATGGCCGCCCGGCGTCAGCACCACCGACATCTCGTAGCGATGGTCCGCACTGCCCTGCGGGAAGCCGGGGCCATTGGCCAGCACCAGGGTCACCAGGGGCATCGGCTGCATCATCCTCCCAAGCTGCGGCGGATGACGTAACGCCCGGGCATCGGATGGGTTCAGGCCTAGATGGCGACCCGGACCCCGAGCTCCACCACCCGGTCGGAGGGGATGCGGAAGAACTCCGTCGCCGGCACCGCATTGCGCGACATGAAGGTGTAGAGCCATTGCCGCCAGCGCGACATCTTCGGCACCACCGCCTGCACCAGCGTCTCGCGCCCGAGGAAGTAGCTGGACTGCATCGGGTCAAAGGCGACGCCGGCCTCGCGCAGGCCCTGCAGCTCGCGGGGGATGTGCGGGCTTTCCTGGAAGCCGTAGCGCAGGATCACGCGATGGATGCCGGCGCCGAGCTCCTGCACCTCGCGCCGCCGCTCCGGCCCGACCTGGGGCACGTCCTCGTTCAGCACGGTGACGAAGAGCACGCGCTCATGCAGCACCTTGTTGTGCTTCAGGTTGTGCAGCAGCGCATTGGGGACGTAGTCCGCCTGGCCGGTCATGAAGACGGCGATGCCGGGGACGCGGATGGTGCGGCTCTGCGGCAGCCGGGCGAGGAAGCTCTTCAGCGGCAGGCTGTCCTGGCGGAAGCGGGCGAAGAGCAGCTGCCGGCCGCGGTACCAGGTGTTCATCAGCAGCATCAGCAGCCCGCCGAGCACCAGCGGCACATAGCCCCCGTCCGGGATCTTCAGCACGTTGGCGATGAAGAAGACGAGGTCGAGCGCCATGAGCGGGCCGAAGACCGCGGCCACCAGCGCGATCGACCAGCCGAACTGCCGGTGGAAGACCAGCGTCGCCAGGATGGAGGTGCAGACGAAGGTGCCCGTCACGGCAATGCCGTAGGCGGCCGCCAGGCTGTCCGAGCTGCGGAAGACCAGCACCAGCAGCACCACGCCGGCGAGCAGGGCGAAATTCACCTGCGGCAGGTAGATCTGCCCTTCCTCCGTCTCGCTGGTATGCCGCACCTCGAGCCGCGGGCAGAAGCCGAGCTGGACGCATTGGCGCGCAATGGAATAGGCGCCCGAGATCATCGCCTGGCTGGCGATGATCGTCGCCGCCGTCGCCAGGATCACCAGCGGCAGCCGCAGCCATTCGGGGGCGAGGAGGAAGAAGGGATTCTCGAGTGCGGCCGGGTCCGAGAGCAGCAGCGCGCCCTGACCGAAATAGTTGAGCGCGAGGCAGGGCAGCACGAAGACGAGCCAGGCCAGCTTGATCGGCCTTTTGCCGAAATGCCCCATATCGGCATAGAGCGCCTCGGCCCCCGTCACCGCCAGCACCACGCTGCCCATGGCGATGAAGGCCGCGAGACGGTAAGCCAGGCAGAAATTGACCGCATAGGTCGGCGACAGGGCGACGAGCACCGCCGGCTCCCGCAGGATCTCGGCCAGCCCGAGCACGCCGATCGAGGCGAACCACAGCGCGCAGACCGGCCCGAAGATCGCCCCCATGCTGCCCGTGCCGCGGTACTGGAACAGGAAGAGCGCGATCAGGATGACGATCGAGAGCGGGATCACCACCGCGTCGAAGCGGTCGGAAACGACCTTCAGCCCCTCCACCGCCGAGAGGACCGAGATGGCCGGGGTGATGATGCCGTCGCCGAAGAAGAGGCAGGCGCCCGCCATGCCGATGAGCGCCACCCACCACCGCCCCCGGTCCGTCCGGGCGCAGCGCTGGGCCAGCGCCATCAGCGCGAGGATGCCGCCCTCGCCCTTGTTGTCGGCCTGGAGGACGAAGACGACGTATTTCACCGTGACGGTGAGGATGAGCGACCAGAAGATCAGGCTCAGCAGCCCGAGCACCTCCCAGCGCTCCACGCCGTCGGCAGCGAAGTGCATGACGGAGGCCTTGAGCGCATAGAGCGGGCTGGTGCCGATATCGCCATAGACGACGCCGAGGACGCCCAGGATCAGGGCGGGGGTCAGGGCGCGCCGGGAGCCGGCATCGGGGGGTGCGTGCAAGGCTATGGGCCCGGGGGATCAGGGGGCGTAACGCATAGGCCCGCTTCCGGGTGGCACGCAAGGGGCGCCGGGCCCGCCCCCGGCGCACCCCCTGGCCTCAATGGCCGCGCAGGATCTGGCTGAGGAAGGTCTTCAGCCGCTCCGTCTGCGGGTTCTCGAACAGGTGGTTCGGCTCCCCCATCTCGACGATCTCGCCGCGGTCCATGAACACCACCCGGTCCGCCACCTGCCGGGCGAAGCCCATCTCATGGGTGACGCAGATCATGGTCATGCCCGTCTCGGCCAGGCTGACCATGGTGTCTAGCACCTCCTTGATCATCTCCGGGTCGAGCGCCGAGGTCGGCTCGTCGAACAGCATGATCTTCGGCTTCATGCAGAGTGCGCGGGCGATGGCGACGCGCTGCTGCTGCCCGCCCGAGAGCTGGCCCGGATACTTCTTCGCCTGCTCCGGGATGCGCACCCGGGTCAGGTACTCCATCGCCAGCTCCTCCGCCTCCTTCTTCGGCATCCGACGGACCCAGATGGGCGCCAGGGTGCAGTTCTCGAGGATGGTGAGGTGGGGGAAGAGGTTGAAGCTCTGGAACACCATGCCGACCTCGCGGCGGATGTCGTCCAGCGCCTTCAGGTCGTCCGAGAGCTCGATCCCGTTGACCTTGATCTGGCCTTCCTGATGCGTCTCCAGCCGGTTGATGCAACGGATCATGGTGGACTTGCCCGAGCCCGAGGGCCCGCAGACCACCACCCGCTCGCCGAGTGCCACGTTGAGCGACACGTCGCGCAGCACATGCAGCGCGCCGTACCACTTGTTGACCTTGTCGAGCAGGATGGCCGGCGGCGCATCCGTCCGCGCGGCCGAGGCGATGTGTTCCAGGGTCTCGCTCATCCTTGGGTTCCCCTCAGCGGACGCGGTGGCGGTTCAGCTCCGCCTCCAGGCTCTGGCTGTACTTGCTCATGGCGAAGCAGAAGATGAAGTAGATCGCGCCGACGGTGAGGTAGACCTCGATCCCGAAGCCCTGCCAGGCCGGCTCGATGATCGCCGTCTTGCCGGCGGTCAGCAGGTCGAAGATGCCGATGATGAGGACCAGCGAGGTGTCCTTGAAGAAGCCGATGAAGGTGTTCACCAGCGGCGGGATGACGAGGCGGAGCGCCTGGGGCAGGATGATGAAGCCGGTCTTCTGCCAGTAGGAGAGGCCGAGCGCGTCCGCCGCCTCGTACTGTCCCTTGGACAGCGACTGCAGCCCGCCGCGCACCACCTCGGCCAGGTAGGCGCCGGCGAAGAGGATGATGGCGAGCTGGGCGCGCAGCAGCTTGTCGATGTTCATCCCCTCCGGCAGGAAGAGCGGGAACATCACGCTCGCCATGAAGAGCAGCGAGATCAGCGGCACGCCGCGGATCAGCTCCACATAGACCACGCAGAGCACCTTGATCGCCGGCAGCTGCGACCGCCGCCCGAGCGCCACCAGGATGGCGAGCGGGAAGGCGAGCGCCAGGCCGAAGGTCGCCAGGATCAGGGTGATGACGAGGCCGCCCCACCGCTCCTGCGGCACATAGGGCAGGCCGAGCACGCCGCCCCACATCAGCACGCCGATCAGCGTCAGCACGCCGACCCAGATCAGCGCCAGCTCCTTCCGCCAGAAGCGCCGCATGGCGGAGACGATGTAGAGCCCGACGAAGAGCACGACGCAGAGCGCCGGACGCCAGTGCTCCTCATAGGGGTAGGTGCCGAAGAGGATGAAGCGGTGCTTCTCTGTGATCACCGCCCAGCAGGCGCCGATGCCGCGCATGTCGCGGCAGGCCTGGGTCTGGTTGTTCGGCACCGACCAGACCGCGTTGACGAAGGCCCAGTCGACGAAGCCGATCGCCCAGCGGATGATGAAGTAGCCGAGCGCGAGCGTCACGGCGGTCGAAAGCCAGCCCGAGAACAGGTTGGCCCGGAGCCAGCCGACGAAGCCGATCTGGGTGATCGGCGCGCTGCGCGGGGCAGCCTCGGCGACCTTGGCGGAGGCGTTGAGGGTGATGTCGCTCATGGGCTCAGCGCTCCACCAGCGCGATGCGCGCGTTGTACCAATTCATGAAGAGGCTGATCGACAGGCTGATCGTGAGATAGACCAGCATGATGATGGCGATGCCCTCGATCGCCTGGCCGGTCTGGTTCAGCGTCGTGTTGGCGATCGAGACGATGTCCTGGTAGCCGATGGCGACCGCCAGGCTGCTGTTCTTGGTGATGTTGAGGTACTGGCTGGTCATCGGCGGGATGATGACGCGGAGCGCCTGCGGCAGCACCACCTGCTTCAGCACCTGCCCGGAGCGGAGGCCGAGCGCCTGCGCTGCCTCCCACTGGCCATGCGGCACGGCGAGGATGCCGGCGCGCACGATCTCGGCGATGAAGCCAGCCGTGTAGGTGGTCAGGCCCAGCAGCAGGGCGAAATACTCGGGCGACATGTTGAGGCCGCCGCGGAAGTTGAAGCCGCGCAGCTCCGGCCAGTCGACGGTCCAGGGCGCGCCGCCGGCGGCCCAGACGGCGAGCGGCAGCGCCACGAGGCAGCCGAGCGCCATCGGCCAGACCGGCCGCGGCTTGCCGTCGAGGATGCGCTTGCGGATGGCGTCGCGCCGGTAGAACCAGGTGAAGACCGCGCCCAGCACGAAGGCCAGCAGCGCATAGGAATGCGCATCCTGCCAATCGATCCAGGGCAGCTTGAGGCCGCGGTTCGAGAGGAAGACGCCGCCCACCGGATGCAGCGCCTGGCGCGGGCCGGGCAGGCCCTGGAGGATGGCGTACCAGAAGAGCAGCTGCAGCAGCAGCGGCAGGTCGCGGATCACCTCGATATAGATGCCGGCGATCTTGGAGAGCAGCCAGTTCTTCGAGAGGCGGGCGATGCCGATCAGCGTGCCGAAGACGGTTGCCAGGACGATGCCGACGATCGAGACCTTCAGCGTGTTGAGCAGGCCGATCAGCAGCGCTCGGAAATAGGTGTCGGTCGGGCTGTAGGGGATGACGTATTCGGCGATCGGCAGCCCCGCCTCGCGGCTGAGGAAGCCGAAGCCGGTGGCGATGCGCCGGACCTCGAGGTTGTGGACGGTGTTCGACCACAACCACCACACGATGGCGCCGATGAAGCCGACGACGAGGATCTGCCAGACGATGGCGCGAACCCGTTCGTCGGACCAGGAGAGCCGCAGCGGCCGCCTTGGCGGGGCGCGCAGCGAACGCGGGTCTATGGTGGTCTGGGACATGGCGCCCTCTCCGTTCCAGGCCGATGGCGGGGCCGGCCGCATGGCCGGCCCCTGTTCATGTCAGCGGAAGGGCGGCGAGTATTGCAGCCCGCCGGTGGTCGTCCAGAGCGCATTCGGCCCGCGCTGAATGCCGATCGGCTTCAGCGTGCGGTCGAAGACCTCGCCGTAATTGCCGACCGCCTTCAGGACGTTCACGGCCCAAAGGTTGTCGAGGGCGAGCATCTTCCCGAGTTCGCCGTTCTTGCCGAGGATGCGCTGCACCTCCGGCCGCGGGTCGTTCGCCATCTGGTCGAGGTTGCCCTGGGTGATGCCGAATTCCTCGGCGCTCAGCAGCAGGTAGTGCGTCCAGCGGACGATGTCGGCGAAGCGCGCATCACCCTGCCGCACGCCCAGCGCCAGCGGCTCCTTGCTGATGACCTCGGGCAGGATGACGTAGTCGTCCGGCTTCGGCTGCGCGGAGCGCGTCGCGGCAAGGCCCGAGACATCGGTGGTGTAGGCGTCGCAGCGCCCGGCGACGAAGGCGCCGACGATCTCCTCCAGCCGCTCGATCACGACAGGGGTGAAGCGGACGCGGTTGGCCCGCGCCCAGTCGGCGAGATTCTGCTCGGTGGTGGTGCCGGGCTGGACGCAGATGGTGGCGCCCTCCAGCTCCTTCGCCGACTTCACGCCGAGGGCGGTCTTCACCATGAAGCCCTGGCCATCGAAGAAGTTGGTGGCGGCGAAGTCGAGCCCGAGCGCGGTGTCGCGCGACAGCGTCCAGGTGGTGTTGCGGGAGAGCAGGTCCACCTCGCCCGACTGCAGCGCGGTGAAGCGCACCTGAGCGGTGGTCGGCACGTAGCGCACCTTGCTCGGGTCGCCGAAGACGGCGGCGGCCACGGCGCGGCAATACTCCACGTCGAAGCCGCGCCAGACGCCCTGGCTGTCCGGCTGGGCGAAGCCGGCGAGGCCGGTGTTCACGCCGCAGACCAGCTGCCCGCGGGCGCGGACGGCGTCGAGGGTATTGGCCGGCGCCGCCTGCTGGGCCTGCGCCAGGCCCGGCAGGGCCAGCGTCAGGCCGAGGGCAGCCATGCCCAAAGCACGTTTCACGATAGGCCCGAATTGGGGCATCAACTCCGTCTCCCGTTGTGGACGCCCCCCGTGCGGGGGCGGATCCCTGTCCCTGTTTGTCCAGCAAATGCTGCGCCACGGAGCGTTGTCCAGGCAACGCCCGATCGTGCAACCGCACCGCCGGACTCCGGCCGATAGCAGAGCGTCACGGAATTGCGAAGCAATCGGTTAAGCTTTACCGGCTCGCGAGGCGCAATTTGCCCAGATTTCGGGCGAAGGTCCAATCGTGACGCGTATCATCCCGCCGCCGGTGCCGCCGGCAGGGTGAGGCGGAGCCCATCCGCCGTCGCGTCCGCTCGCCCGCCGCCGGTCCGGGCGAGGGCCGCCATGGCGTCGAGGCCAGGCGGCACCATCCCCTCCGGATGCCGGATGGCCAGCGCCACCCCGCCCTCCTGGCGCTCCAGCAGCAGATGAAGGACGCCGCCGCGCGGCATGGCCTCCGCCGCTTGCTGCGCGGTGGCCAGCAGCGCGTCCTCGAAGGCGGCGCGGTCCAGCAGCACCGGCGGATCCTCCTCCGCGAGCTCGAGCCGGAAGCCGCCGGTCGGCAGCAGCAGCAGCAGCGGCTGCGCGGCGCGAAGGATGTCCGACAGCCTGAACGCCCCAGTCTGACCCACCGGGCGGCGCAGCAGGCTGAGGATGGCGCGGGTCGAGCCCTCCAGCCGCTTCGCCGCCTCCTGGATGCGGTCGAGCTGCCGCTGCGGCCCGCCGGCGGCGGCGGTGCGCCTCAGCAGTTCCAGGTTGGCGAAGACCACGGTCAGCAGGTTGTTGATGTCATGCTGCACCGGCCTCGCCAGCGTGGCGACGCTGGCGAGGCGCTTGGCCTGGGTCTCGGTCGCCGAATCGGTCGGGGTGGGGGGCTGGCCCGTCATGGACGCTGGTGTATCCCGGTTGCCCGCCGGCTGCATCCCCGCTTTCAAGGCAGGGCCTCGGCCACCTCGCGGAACAGCCGGGCCGGCAGGGTACCGCCGCGGACGTCGTCCATCGGCCGGGCATCGTCATTGCCGAGCCAGACGCCGATCACCTGGCCGCCGACCATGCCGATGAACCAGGCATCGCGCGACTCCTGGGTCGTTCCGGTCTTGCCGGCGACGCTGCGGCCCGGCACCGCGGCGGCGCGGCCGCTGCCGCGGGCGACGGCGGCCTCCAGCATCCGGCGCAGCTCGGCCGCGTGCTCGGCGGCGACGACGCGGCGCGGGGCAGTGCGAATCATCGGCAGGGCGCGGCCGCCGGCGCTGGCGGCGGCGATGCCGAAGGGGGCGACGCGCATCCCGCCATTGGCGATCGCGGCATAGCCGGCGGCGAGGTCGAGCAGGCTGACCTCGCCGGTGCCGAGGGCGAGCGAGGCGTCCTTCGGGAAGCGGCCCTCGATGCCGAGGCGGGTGGCCATCTCCATGGCACCTCTGGGCCCGCCGGCGCGGAAGAAGATGCGGACAGCCGCGGTGTTGACCGAGTTGGCCAGCGCCTCCTCCATGGTGATCTCGCCGCGGGCGCGCCAGGTGCCGTTGCCGGGCGACCAGCCGCCGAGGGTCAGCGGCAGGTCGGAGACGGCGTCGTCCGGCCGCATCCCCTGCTCCAACGCCGCCAGGTAGTAGACCGGCTTGAAGGCGGAGCCGGGCTGGCGCCGCGCATCGGTCGCGCGGTTGAACTGGCTGCCGCGGTAGTCCCGCCCGCCGGCCATGGCGCGGACGGCGCCGCTCGCCGCCTCCAGCACGATGACGGCGCCCTGGGAGACGCCGGCCCGCGCCCCCGGCCCGGCCAGCAGCGCCTCGAGCCGCGCCTCCACCGCCGCCTGCAGGCGGGTGTCGAGCGTGGCGCGCAGGGTGAGGTCGGCATTGCCGGGGAAGCTGTCGGCCAGATCCTCCAGCGCCCAGTCGGCGAACCAGCCGGCCTGGCCGGAGCGCGGCGGCGGCAGGCGCATGCGGGCGAGCTCGGCCTCCATCTGCGCCTGCGTGATGGCGCGGGTGGCGACCATCGCCTCCAGCACCTCGGCGGCGCGGGCGACGGCGAGGTCGGGCGAGGCGCGGGGGTTGAGGCGGGAGGGCGCCTTCGGCAGCCCCGCCAGCAGGGCCGATTGCCAGAGCTGGAGGCGCCGTGCCGGCACGCCGAAGAAGAGCCGCGCGGCCGCATCCACCCCATAGGCGCCGGCGCCGAGATAGACGCGGTTGAGGTAGATCTCCATCAGCTGGTCCTTGCTGAAGCGGCGCTCCAGCCAGAGGGCCAGCAGGGCCTCCTGCACCTTGCGGCGGACATTGCGCTCCGGCGTCAGGAACAGGTTCTTGGCGAGTTGCTGGGTGAGGGTGGAGCCGCCCTGCACCACCTCGCCGGCGCGCCAATTGGCGTAGGCCGCCCGGGCCAGGCCCCAGGGATCCACGCCGAAATGGCTGCGGAAGCGCCGATCCTCCACGGCCATGAGCGCGGCCGGCAGGTGGGCGGGCAGGTCGCGCAGGCGGACGACCTCGCCATAGAGGTCGCCCTGACTGGCCAGCACCGTGCCATCCGCCGCCGTCAGCGTGACGGAGGGGCGGCGGGTGGCGGCCGGCAGGCTGTCCGGCCGCGGCAGGTCCCAGGCGAAGGCCAGCAGCAGCAGGGCGAGGGCGACGGCGCCCCAGATGGCGGCGAGCAGCGGCCAGCGCAACCAGCGCCAGCCGCCGCGGCGCGCCGCACGGAGAGGGCTGGGGGAAGGTGCGGGGGCTGGGCGGAAGGCGGCGGCGAGAGGGGGGGACCCGCGCGGCCGTCTCCGGGCAGCCTGCGCCGGTGGCATGGGCTGGTTATAGAACGGCGACGGAGGCGGGATAAAGGGCGGCGATCCCGGCCGGGCTCCCTGGGCGCCACGCCGCCGGTCGGGCCGCCGGCGGGCGGGTCCGGTGGCTCGTGAGAGCGATGGGATGGTGGAGCCAAACCAGGCCCGTCGGTTTGTTGCTATTTTTCAACAAAAGTGACGAATCCGGCGCTCATCCTCTTGCGAAAGTGTTTTGAAGTTTTCACAACTGGTGGTGGAGAACGCCCTTACGTTACGAAACTGGTCCGGAGCTGAACCATGCCTCAAGCCCTGGCTGCGACCGAGTTGCCGATGCCGCACCAGATGGCCTGGCCCCAGCGGGACGCGGCGCCGATCCATCCCCGCCTCAAGCAGGCGCGGCTGGGGGCCGGGGTGACGCTCGCGCAGATGGGGCGGGCGCTGGGCGTCAGCCCGCAGCAGATCCTGAAATACGAGACGGGGCAGAACCGGCTCTGCGCCTCGCGCCTGCCGGCCTGGGCGATGACCTGCGGGGTGAGGGTGGAGGACCTGCTGGACCAGGCGACCGCGCCGCAGGCGCCGCTCGGCGAAGGGGTGGCGAGCCTGGTACAGGCCTTCATCGCCATCGCCGATGCCGGGGTGCGCCGGGCGCTGGTGGAAACCGCCCGCGCCCTTGCCGAGGCGGATCGCCAGCGCCAGGCGGTTCGCTGAGGGCAACCCCCGGCAACGGGCGCGGGGACCCGGAAGGGGCGATCCGCTCGCGCCGATGCGGGGCGGAGCGGCCCCCTCAGCCCTTCTCGGAGCCCGTCCCGAAGTTCAGCACCAGCTCATGGATGCGGGCAGGATCGGACTGCTCCATCACGCGGCGCGCGAAGCGGGCGCAGTCGGCGATGTCGAGCGAGCGGATGGCCTGCTTCACGCGCGGGATCGCGCTGGCATTCATCGACAGGCAGCGGATGCCGAGGCCCAGCAGCAGCGGCACCAGCCGCGGGTTGCCCGCCATCTCGCCGCAGACGGAGACGGGCATGCGCAGCCGCAGCGCCGCTTCCGTGGCGAATTGCATGAGGCGCAGCACGGCGGGGTGCAGGCTGTCGTAGAGGTGGCTGACCTCGGCCTCGGCGCGGTCGACGGCCAGCGTGTACATGGCGAGGTCGTTGGTGCCGATGGCGAAGAAATCGGCCTCGAGCGCGATGGCGTCGGCGGCAAGCGCCGCGCCCGGCGTCTCGATCATCACGCCGAGCTCGGGCAGCTTCTCCGGCAGGGCAACCCCCTTGCGGCGGAGGCGGCGGGCGACGCGCTCATAGATCTCGCGCGCGGCCTGCACCTCGGAAGGATTGGTGACCATCGGCAGCAGGATGCGGACCGGGCCCCGCTCGGCGACGCGGAGGATGGCGGCGAATTGCGCCTCCAGCAGTTCCGGCCGCTTCAGCAGCAGGCGGAGCCCCCGCAGCCCGAGCGCCGGGTTGGGGCCGGAATGCGTCGGCGCCACGCCCTCGCTCAGCGCCTGCATGTCCTTCTCGCCGCCCCAGTCGAGGACGCGGATGGTGACCGGGTCGCCGCCCATGGCGTCCACCACCTGGGTATAGGCCATGAGCTGGGCCTCCTCGTCGGGGAGGTCCTCGCGGTTCATGAAGAGGAATTCGGTGCGCAGCAGGCCGATGCCCTGGGCGCCGGCCTGGGCGATCAGCGGCAGTTCGGCCGGGATCTCGAGATTGGCCTGCAGCTCCACCAGCTCGCCATCGGTGGTGACGGCGGGCAGTCGGCGCAGCTTCGCCAGCTTCGACCGCTCCTTGGCGAAGGCGGCGAGCGAGGCGCGGCCCTTGTCGAGCGCCTTCTCGCCCGGCCGCAGCACGATGGTGCCGGCGGCGCCGTCCAGCACCGCCATGTCGCCGCGCTCGGCGCTCTCGCTGAGGCCGGTGGCGCCGAGGATGGCGGGGATGCCGAGCGCCCGCAGCATGATCGCCGTATGGCCGTCGGCCCCGCCCTCATCGGTGGCGACGCCGGCGACGCGCGTCGGGTCGAGCAGGGCGGCATCGGCCGGCGTCAGCTCCTCGGCGACGAGGATGGCGCCCTCGGGCATGCCCTTGAGGCTGCGGAAGGGCGTGGCGGTGAGGTTGCGCGTCAGCCGGCGGGCGATCTCGCGCACCTCGCCGGCGCGGCGCTGCAGGCCGGGCTTGTCGTCGTCGCGGGCGGCGAGGATCAGGGCGGCGATCGATTCCGCCTCGTCCTGCACCGCGGTCTCGGCGGCCAGCAGCTCGGTCTCGATGCGCTTGCGGGCGCCGCGCAGCAGGCGGGAATTGCCCAGCATCAGCACATAGGCGTCGAGCAGCGGCGCCAGCTCCTCCTGCGCTTCCTCGGGCAGGACGGAAAGCCGCGTCTTCAGCTTGCCGAGCTGCTTGCGGGAGAGGGAGACGGCCTCCGCCAGCCGGGTCTTCTCGGCCTCGGCCCGGTCGGCGGTGATGGCGCGGCGCGGCGCCTCGGTCGGGACCTCGGTGGTGTCGAAGACCGGGCCGATGGCGATGCCGGGCGAGACCGGGATGCCGCGGATGGTGTGCTCGCGGCCGCGGCGGGGGCCGGGCTTGCGGAGGATGTCGGCCGGCTTCGCCTCGGAGCGATCGCCCCGCTCAGTCTTCATGGAAGCCGGCCTCGACCAGGCCGGCGACTGCATCCAGGGCTTCGCGCGCATCCCAGCCTTCGGCCTCGATGGTAACCTTGCTGCCCTGGCCGGCGCCCAGCATCATCAGCCCCATGATGGAGCAGGCGGGCACCTTCTGCCCGTCGCGGGAGACGCTGAGGCAGGCGGAGTAGCGCTCGGCCAGCGTCACCAGCTTGGCGGCGGCGCGGGCATGCAGGCCGCGGCTGTTGCGGATGGTGATGCACTGGCGGAGCACCAGCTCCTCGCCACCCGAGGCGGCGGGGGCGTCGGAGGCGGCTTCGCTGCTGGTCTGGCTCATGGCTTGTTTCCACCATTCCCTTGGGCGCCCCCGTTGACCCGGGCGATCCCGTTCGGGATGTCGCCCGCGGCGGCGATGTATTTGCGGCCGGCGGCGGCGGCATGGTCCACCGCCTCGGCCAGGGGTTCCGACGAGCGGATCTTGGCGAGCTTCACCAGCAGGGGAAGGTTCACCCCGGCGATGACCTCGACATGATTGTGGTCGGCGAGCGAGACGGCGAGGTTGCAGGGGGTGCCGCCCATGATGTCGGTCAGCACCACCACGCCGTCGCCCTGCTCGACCGCCGCGATGCTCTCGCGGATGTCCTGCCGGCGACGCTCCATGTCGTCCTCGGGGCCGATGCAGACGGTCGCGACCGCGCGCTGCGGCCCGACCACATGTTCCATGGCGAGGCGGAGCTCGTCGGCCAGGCGGCCATGGGTAACCAGGACCAATCCGATCATGGGGACGGTGAAAGGGCCTCCCGACCCCCTGAATGGGCTTCCGGGGCGGCCTTGTGGTGTGCCGCCTCGTCCAGTTCGCGATGCGTGACATCCGCACGCCAGCCCAGGGCACGCAGATGGTCAGCCAGACGCTCGGCGACAAGGACCGAGCGGTGCCGGCCCCCGGTGCAGCCGAGCGCGACCGTGAGGTACTTCTTGCCCTCGGCCACGTAGCGCGGCAAGAGCGGATCGACGAAGCCAACGAGCCGGCTCCAGAAGCCGGGAAAGTCGGGGTCCGCCTCGACATAGGCGGCGACGGGCGCGTCCCGCCCGGTCTGCGGCTTCAGCTCCGGCACGTAATGCGGGTTGCGCAGGAAGCGCACGTCGAAGACCAGGTCTGCCTCGCGCGGCAGGCCGCGGGGGAAGGCGAAGGACTGGACGTGGATGAGGAGGCCGGGCGCGCCCTCGCGGCGGAAGCGGCGCTCGATCATCTGGCGGAGCGCGGGCAGCGGCAGGTCGGAGGTGTCGACCACCATGTCGGCGGCGTCGCGCAGCGGGGCCATCAGCGCCTGCTCGCGGGCGATGCCGTCGGCGACGCGGCTGCCGAGCGAGCCGCCGGGGGCCAAGGGGTGGCGGCGCCGGGTCTCGCTGTAGCGGCGGAGCAGCACGGCATCCTCCGCCGTTGCGTAGACCAGGGTGACGGCGATGTCGGGGCGGAGGCGGAGGCGCGAGAGGGTAAGCAGCACCGTCTCGGGGTCGAAGCCGCGGCTGCGGGTGTCGACGCCGGCGGCGAGCGGCTGGTCGCCATCGCCCACCAGTTCCTCGAGCAGGTCGAGGGGCGCATTGTCGACGGTCTCGAAGCCGAGGTCTTCCAGATGGCGGAGGATGGAGGCGCGGCCCGCGCCCGACAGTCCTGTGACGAGGACGACCGGGCGCGCGGCCATCATTTCATGCCTTTGGCGAAGGCGCCGGCCGGCTGGGCGATGCGGCCGAGGGCGGTATCGAGGGCCAGCGCCAGCTTCGCCGGCGCCGAGGCGTCGAAGGCATGGAGGCGGATGGCGGGCAGGGTGACGCCCTCGGCCGACCAATGCTCCGGCTCCGGCAGGCGGGGGATCTCGGCGCGGGGCAGCAGGCGGACGACGAGGCGGAGCACGGGGGAGAGGGCACGGGGGAAGGGGCCGAAGAGGCCGAGGCCGCGGACCTCGACCAGCCCGGCAAGCGGCGCGGGGGCGTCAGGGCGCAATCCGCCCGCCTCCGGCCGGAGCGCGACCTGGTCATCGGCGACCAGGGACCATCCCGATTGCATCAGGCGCAGCACCAGATCGGACTTCCCTGACCCGGACGGACCGAGGAGGAGGACGGCGTCCTCTCCCCGGGCGACGGAACTGGCATGGAGCAGCATCATGGCCGCCACCGAACAGAAGCTTCACATTGGCAGAAAGCCTAGATCGTTCCAAGGGTACCATCGGTTGCACCGCATCATCGGTCGTGCCACCGATGGCGCATCATGATCGAGACATCTCCCATCGGCCAGGACGCGATCCGCGCGGCAGCCCGGCGCATCGCCCCCCATATCCGGCGGACGCCGCTGCTGCGGCTGGCCGGTGCCGATCTCGGCCTGGCGCATGACGTGGTGCTGAAGCTGGAACTGCTGCAGGCGAGCGGCAGCTTCAAGCCGCGGGGGGCCTTCAACACGCTGCTGGCCGGGACGGTGCCGCCGGCCGGGGTGGTGGCGGCCTCGGGCGGCAACCACGGGGCGGCCGTCGCCTATGCGGCGCGGGCGCTCGGCGTCCCGGCGGAAATCTTCGTCCCGGAGATCACCGGGGCGGCGAAGCGGGCGCGGATCGAGGGCTATGGCGCGCGGCTGGTGGTCGGCGGCGCGGCCTATGACGCGGCCCGCCAGGCGAGTGAGGCCCGGGCGGCGGAAACCGGGGCGCTGCCGGTCCATGCCTATGACCAGCGGGAGGTGCTGGAGGGGCAGGGGACCGTCGCGCTGGAGTTCGAGGAGGATGCGCCGGGGCTCAGCCATGTGCTGGTGGCGACCGGCGGCGGCGGGCTGATCGGCGGGATGGCGGCCTGGCACGGCGCGGGCGGGACGCGCCTCGTCAGCGTAGAGCCGGAGGGCTGCCCGACGCTGGCTACGGCGCTGCGCGAGGGACGGCCGGTGCCGGCGCCGGTCGGCGGGGCGGCGGCGGACAGCCTCGGCGCGCGGCAGGTGGGGGCGCTGATGTTCCCGCTGGCGCAGCAGGCGGTGGCGGCGGCGGTGCTGGTGCCGGACGGGGCGATCCGCCGGGCGCAGCGGCTGCTCTGGGAGGCGGCACGGGTGGTGGCGGAGCCCGGCGGGGCGACGGCGCTGGCGGCACTGCTCTGCGGCGCCTGGGCGGCGCCGGCGGGGGCGCGCGTCGGGGTGCTCGTCTGCGGCGGCAATTGCGAGCCGGGGAGCGTGGTCGGCGAGTAGCGCGATCGCCGCAGGCCGGCACGGCCGGGGGCGTGGATCACGCGACCAGACGCCCGGCAACTGCCTCGCCGCGCCTCGCGTTCGCCCCGGCGAGAGCGAGGAGGCGGGCATGCGGGTGAGAATTCTGCTGGTGGCGGCGATGCTGGGCGGGGCGGTGCCCGGGGCCTGGGGGCAGCCTGCGGGCCAGACGGTGGCGCCCGGGGCGGCGGCGGCGCCCGACCTCCCCTCCTATGCACGGCTGCTCGAGGATGCCGAAAGCCGGCTGCGCCGGGCGGAGCAGGCGGCGTCCCGCGCGCCGGTCAACCACCAGGGCGGGGCCATCTCCGGCGAGCGGATCGAGCTGATGCAGGTGGCGCGGTCGGCGCAGGACAGCGTGCAGCGCGTGCCGACGAGCTTCGCCGGGAACGAGGCCTACCGCAACGCCGACCGCGAGCTGCGGGAGACGCTCTCCAGCATGATCACGGCGCAGCGCAGCGGCGGCGAGGGCAGCATGCAGGCTGCGGAGAAAGCGGTGCAGATCATCGCCGGGCTGCGGCAGCAGGTGATGCAGGCGGCGGGCGGCACGGGTGCCCCGGCGCCGGCGCCGGCGCAGCCTGCCGCCGGCAGCGGGCGCTAATGTAGCGCCAGCCAAGCCAGCATCAGCGTGCCGAGGGCGATGCGGTACCAGCCGAAGGGCGTGAAGCCGATGCGGCCGATGACGGACAGCACCCAGCGCACGGTCAGCAGCGCGACGACGAAGGCCGTCACGAAGCCGATGCCGACCTGACCGAGCCCATCGGCCGAGATCTCGTGCCGGACCTTCAGCAGGCTGTAGGCGCTGGCCGCCAGCATGGTCGGGATGGCGAGGACGAAGCTGAACTCGGCCGCCACCTTGCGGTCGACCCCGAGCAGCAGGGCAGTGATGATGGTGGCGCCGGAGCGCGAGGTGCCGGGGACCATCGCCAGCGCCTGGCCGAAGCCGACCAGCAGGGCGGAGACCGGCCCGATCTCCGGCACGGAATGGATGCTGGGCGAGGGCCGGGCGCGCTCGATCAGGATGATGGCGACGCCGCCCAGGATCAGCGCCACGGAGACGACCCAGGGGTTGAACAGGCTCTCGGTGATCGTCTTGTGCAGCGTCGCGCCGATGATGGCGGCGGGGACGAAGGCGAGGACCAGGTTGATCACGTAGAAGCGCTCGCGCCCCGGCCGCCAGAACCCGGCGACGAGGCGCAGCAGCAGGTCGCGGTAGATCCAGATCACCGCGCAGATGGCGCCGAGCTGAATGCCGATCTCGAAGACCTTGCCGGGCGGGCCCTCGAAGCCGATCAGCGAGCCGAGCAGGATCAGATGGCCGGTGGAGGAAATGGGGAGGAATTCGGTCAGCCCCTCCAGCACGCCCATGGCGAGGGCGGAGAGGATCGCAGCGAGGTCCATGGGCGATGAGCGCTCCGGGAAGGAAGCGGCGCCTATACCGGGCGAGGCGGGCGGGCGATAGTTGCGAAGGGCATGGGCTCGCCGGAGGTTGAGGCATGGACGGGGCTGAGCTGCCGGGGGAAGTGGTCTACCTGCCCTTCGAGGATGGGCCCTTCCGCATGGCGATGGGGCTGGTCGCCTGCCCCGAGGCCGACTGGATCGAGATCGACGAGCGCTACCCGGCCGAGATGGCGGAGCGGCGGGAGCTGCTGGCGGCGCGGCCGGCGGATGTCTTCGCGGCCCGGCCGGGCTCCGAGGCCGCGCGGGCGGAGGTGCTCGGGATGCTGGCGGCGCATCTGCCGTCCCGCTTCCCCGCCTGGTTCCGGCGGGAGGGCGGGCGGCTCCGGAACGGGCTGACGGGGGAGGCGTGGGACCTCGATGCGCCGGGCTGCGACCCGCTGGAGCTGGCGGCGCAGCTCGTGCAGGAGGATCTCTGCATCATCCGCCCGGCCGAGGGCGGGCCGGTGCTGGAGGCCGGCGTGGTCTGCGCGCCGACGCGCTGGCGCCTCACCGAGAAGATCGGCCGGCCGCTGATGGCGGTGCATGCGGCGGTGCCCTTCTATGGCGAGCGGCTGGGGGCGCCGGTCGACCGCTTCATGGCGCAGATCAAGCCGGGGCGCGTCGCCATGCGGGTGAACTGGTCCGTGGTGGACAGCCCTGCGCTGTTCCAGCTCGAGGGCAAGCACCGGGGCGAGCGGGACCCGGGCTTCACCGCGGCGAATGCGGGGGAGCGGCTGCATCTGCGGACGGAGCGGCAGACCTTCCGGCGGCTTCCGGAGAGCGGCGCGGTGCTCTTCACCATCCGCGTCCACAGCTACCCGCTGACGCGGGTGACGGCGCTGCCGGGCGTCGCGGCGCGGCTGGCCGGGGCGATCCGGGCGCTGCCGGAGGAGATGGGGCGGTACAAGAGCCTGCCGGTCTACCGGGAGGCGCTGCTCGCTTGGCTCGATGCCGCCTCCCACGCTTGATCCGGCAGGCGGATCCCGCCGAGGATCGCGGCCTCAGTCCGGAGTTCAGCCATGATGCGTCTCGCTGCGGGCCTCGCGCTCCTTCTCGCCGGCCCGGCCGTCGCCCAGACCGCGCACCAGCCTTATGCCGGGTTGCAGGCCCGGCCGGTCAAGGCGCTCTCGGAGCAGCAGATCTCGGACCTGCAGGCCGGGCGTGGCATGGGCCTGGCGCTGCCGGCCGAGCTGAATGGCTATCCCGGCCCCCTGCATGTCCTCGAGCAGGCCGAGGCGCTGGCCCTGACGCCCGGACAGCGGGCGCGCACCGAGGCCCTGTTCGCGGCCATGAAGGCGGAGGCCGTGCCGCTCGGCGAGCGGCTGATCCGCGAGGAGACGGAGCTCGAGCGCCTCTTCGCCAGCCGGACAGTGCAGCCCGCCAGCCTGGAGGCGGCGACGGTCGCGGTCGGCGTGACGCAGGGGCAGCTGCGCGCTGCGCATCTCCGCTACCACCTTACCATGATGGAGGTGCTCACCCCGGACCAGCTCCGCCGCTACGGGGAGTTGCGCGGCTACGGGGCCATGGGCGGCCATGGCCAGCACGGACATGGGGCGCACCGGCCTTGATCGGGCCTCAGGGCGTGTCAAGCCGCCGGCAGAATTCGGCGAAGCCGGCGGCATCGGCGAAGGCCTTCTGCGTGCCGGGGCGGGTGATGGAATCGGCGGCGTAGCGGGCGCCCTGGCGCATCGCCGCCTCGATGTCGCGGCTGGCGACATAGGCCTGGGCGAAGGCGCCGATGAAGGCGTCGCCGGCGCCGGTGGTATCGGCGGGCGTCACCGGGACGGCGGGGACATGGACCGTGCCCTCGCGGCGGACCAGGAGGGCGCCGTCGCCGCCGAGGGTGACGATCACCGCCTTCAGACCGCGCGCGACGAGACCGCGGGCGGCGGCTTCGGCCTCAGCGCGGGTGCCGGTCGGCTGGCCGGTGAGGATGGCGAGCTCGGTCTGGTTGGGGATGAGGAAGGTGGCGGGCAGGATGCGATCGAGGGCGAGGCCGGGCGTCGCCGGGGCGGGGTTGAGCAGCACCTCGATGCCCTCGCGAGCCGCCCAGTCGATGACGTGGTAGATCGTCTCCAGCGGGATCTCGAGCTGGAGCAGGATCAGGCCGCAGCCGCGGAGGTCCTCGGCGGCGGCATCGACATCGGCCGGCAGCAGCCGGTCATTGGCGCCCTTGACGATGAGGATGCGGTTCTCGCCTGAGGGATCGACGAAGATCGGCGCGACGCCGCTCGGCGTACCCGGCACGGCGCGGACATGGCGCGTGTCGATGCCGAGCTCCTGGAAGTTGCGGATGGTGTTGCCGCCGAAGAGGTCGTCGCCGACGCGGCTGACCAGCAGCACCTCGGCGCCGAGCTTGGCCGCGGCGACGGCCTGGTTGGCGCCCTTGCCGCCATGGCCCATGGCGAAGGACTGGGCTTCGAGCGTCTCGCCGGCCGCCGGCATGCGCGCCGTGTAGGTCACCAGGTCGACCATGTTGCTGCCGACCACGCCGATGCGGGAGTTCATGGCCTACTCCTGGGGCAGGGATGCGATGAGGCTGTCCATCCGCGCCGTCGCGGCGCGGTCCAGATAGCCGGTCCGGACCGAGAAGCGCGCCTCCTCGCCCGGCGCCAGCATCCGCACATGGCCCTTGCGCTTCTCCGCCGCGTAGCCCTCGGGCTGGCAGGTGGAGGGAAGGGCGAAGGCGGCGACCTCCTGGTCCGGGTCGTTGAGGATCCAGCGGACGGTCTGCGGGAAAGCGGCGGGCGCGTAGGACATGCCGAAGCCGTCGCCCTCCGGCCGGGCGAGCATCAGATGCGTTTCGCCGCGGGCGTCGGTGCCGAGGCCGTGGAGGTAGAAGACCTGCTCCGGGTAGTAGAGCGCGGGCTCGGCGAGCGTCGCCATGCGGGAGGGGTCGGCGGCGAGAGACTCGATCAGGGCGAGGTAGTTGGGGTTGGGCGTCACATGGGCGGGAACGGCGCGGCGCACCGCCGTGCGCTCGGGCGTGAAGGGCGCGGGCTGCACGCATCGGCCGCCGGGGACGAAGGCGAAGTTGATGTGCGCCATGTACATCAGCTCCATCGGCTTGCCGGAGAGGTTGCGGACGGCGAGGCCGATCTCGAAGAGCGTGGCGCCGGGGCGGAGTGTGACCGAGGGCTGGGCCAGGTAGTGCGGGCCGAAGCCCATGACATGGTCACGGAGGCTGACGGTACGCAGGAAGGGCTCGCCCTCCTCCTCGCCGAGTTCGAGCCAGGCGCGGTCCATGGCGGCGCAGGGGAATTCGCCATGGGCCGGGTGGTCGTCCTCCGGGCCGGGCACGCCGTTGCGCAGGAGGCCGCTGTGGAAGGCGAAGCAGCCATAGGTCTCGGCGATGGTCCGCGCCGGGCGCGGGGCGTCGAAGCCGCTTTGCATGGCGAGCGGTACGCCGTCGAAGCGCGCCGACCAGATCATGCCGCCCATCCAGGGCAGCACCATCACCTCGCCCCGCGCATTGCGCAGGCGAAGCGCTGCGATGCCGGTGTGGAAGCGGAAGAGGCTGGCGGAAAGCTCGCCGGCGGTGAGGATGCGCCGCTCCGCCTCGCCGGCCAGGGCCTCGTGCAGGGGGATGGTCGCGGTCATGCTCAGCGGGTCCGGTTGCGCCAGGCGGCGAGGGCGATGGAGAGCAGCAGGAAGCCGCCCCAGATCAGGTCCACCAGGAAATTGCTGAACCGCATGATCTGCAGGCCGGAGGAGAGCAGCATCAGCGCCGCCAGCGCCAGCACGATCCCCGGCACGCTGGCGCGGCCGCCGGCCGGGTTGGTGCCGGCGAGCACGGCGATCAGCACGGCCTGGAGCAGGTAGGAGACGCCGTAGTCGGACTTCGCCGCATTGGTCCGGCCGGAGAGCAGGATGCCGGCGATGCTCGCCAGCCCGCCGGTCAGGACATAGGAGAAGAAGACGGTGCGCCCCGTCCGTAGCCCAGCGAAGGCGGCGGCCCGCGCATTGGTGCCGATCAGCGCCAGGTTGATGCCGAAGGCGGTGCGCGCCAGCATGAACCAGACGAGTGCGGCCACCACGAAGAAGACGATCAGCGGCACCGCGATGCCGAAGGCGGTGCCGTTGCCGATCAGACCCCAGAGCTTCGGGAAGCCGACCACCGCCGGCCCGCCGGTCAGCACGAGGCAGGTGCCGGTATAGACCTGGCCGGTGCCGATGGTGGCGAGGATCGGCGTCACCCGCAGCTTGGTAATGAGCAGTCCGTTGATCGCTCCCGCCAGCAGCCCCGTGCAAAGGGCGAGGCCGATCCCCGCAGCGACCAGCGGCCAGGCGAGGTTGGCGAGCTCCGGCCCGCGCGGCGCGCCCACGGCGTGGAAGAAAAGGCCTGCCAGGATGCAGGAGAGGTTGGCGATGCCGATGACGGAGAGGTCGATCCCGCCCGTCAGCATCGCCACCATCATGGCGATGGCCAGCAGCCCGAGCTCCGGCGCGACGAAGGTGATCGACTCGAAGACATAGGGGCGGAGGAAGCGCTCCGGGTTCAGCGCCGCCATGGCCGCGAAGATCAGCAGCGTCAGCAGGGCGAGCTGCAGCAGGTTGGTGTCGATGCGGCGGAGGCGCTGGGCGATGGCGGTCATGCGGCGGGCCCCTCCCTCAGGCGATGCGCTTGCGGTCGCGCCAAGCGGTCGCCGCCGTCGCCGCGATGACGATCAGCCCGACCACCACGCGCTGCCAGGTGGTGTCGATGCCGAGGATGATCAGGCTGTTGGTGATGACGACCAGCGTCAGCCCGCCGAGGATGGTGCCGATGACCGAGCCCCGCCCGCCGAAGATGCTGGCGCCGCCGAGCACCACTGCCGCGATCACGTCGAGCTCGAGGCCCATCATGTCGCGGGGGTTGGCCGTCCAGATCATCGCGCCATGCAGCAGCCCGGCGAAGCCGGCGATGGCGCCGGCGAGGCCGTAGATCAGGAAGGTGGTCTGGCGGATGTTGAAGCCGACGCGGCGCGCTGCTTCCTCGCCGCCGCCGAGGGCGTAGATGCCGCGTCCGACCATGGTGTAGCGCAGCAGCAGGTGGACCAGCAGGGCGATGACGGCGTAGACCAGCACCATGGCGGAGAGGCCTGTCTGGCTGCCATCCGACTGGGTCACGCTGAAGAGCTGGGTGCGGCCGAAGTCGATCAGCTTCGGCGGCATCTGGTCGATGTTGATCTGGCTGGTGCCGACCACGCCGAGGATGAAGCCGCGCACCGCCGTGCCGGTGCCGAGGGTTACGATCAGCGGGATCATCCGGAGGTAGTGGACGAAGACCGCGTTCACCAGGCCAAGCAGCAGGCCGATGCCGGTCGCCATGGCGAAGGCCGGGAGGATGGCATCGAACCCCCAGGCGATCATCGCCTTCACCGTCAGGTACATGGCGGCGATGGCGAAGGCGGGGAAGGAGACGTCGATGCCGCCCGAGAGCATCACCAGCAGCACGGCGAGGCCGAGGATGCCGGTGATGACGCTGGCGCGGAGCAGGCTGAAGATGTTGGAAGGCTGCCAGAAGACCGGGTTGACCAGGCCGATGGTGACGACGGTCACGACGAGGACGGCGGCGACCATCAGCTCCGGGTGGCGGCGGAAGGCCGCGGCGATGCCGTTCATGCCAGCGCCGCCAGCTGCTCGCCGAGCGCCGTCTCGCTCGTCGCCTCAACCGGCGTGTCGGAGACGAGGCGGCCGCGATGCAGCACCAGGATGCGGTTGCAATTCTCGACCAGCTCCGGCAGGTCGTCGGAGATCATCAGCACGCCGAGGCCCCGCGCCCGCGCCAGCTCGCGGATCTTGCGGTGGATGCCGGATTTGGACCCGACATCGACGCCGACGGTGGGGCCGTTCAGGATCAGAAGGCGCGGGTCGTTGAGCAGCCAGCGGCCGATCACCACGCGCTGCTGGTTGCCACCCGAAAGCTGGGTGACGGGCCGGTCGCCGGTCGGGGTGGCGATGGCCATCTCGCGGATCATGCCTGCGGCGTCGCGGGCGGCGCGGCCGGGCTGGACGACGCCGCCGCGGCTCAGCCGAGGGAGGGAGGTCGCCAGCATGTTGCGGTCGATGGTCTGGGCGAGGAAGAGGCCTTCAGTCAGCCGGTCCTCCGGGACGTAGGCGATGCCGTGCTCGATGGCGCGTTGCACGCTGTCGAGCCGTACCTCCAGCCCGGCGACGCGGATGCGGCCGGCATAGCCTGGCCGCATGCCGAAGAGGGCCAGCGCCAGCTCCGTCCGCCCGGAGCCGAGCAGGCCGGAAACGCCGACGATCTCGCCAGGCCTGACGCGGAGGGAAATGTCCTCGATCTGGCCGGGGACGGTCAGCCCCTCGACCTCCAGCAGCGGCGCCGCATCGGGCGTCGGCTCCCAGCGGTAGCCTTCGGCGGCGATCTCCTGGCCGGTCATCGCGCGGGTGATGGCGGCCTCGTCGAATTCGGCGATGGGGCCGGCGGCGACGACGCGGCCGCTGCGGATGACCGTCAGACGCTCGCTGATCTCCAGCATCTCGCGCATTTTGTGGCTGACGAAGAGCACGGCGATGCCCCTCGACTGGATGTCGCGCACCACACGAAAGAGCGCCGCGACCTCACGCCCGGTGAGCGCCGTGGTCGGCTCGTCCATGATGAGCAGGCGCGGGTCCGACATCAGCGCGCGGGCGATGGCGACGAGCTGCTTGCCGGAGGTCGGCAGCGTCTCGACCAGCGCATCCAGCGGCAGGTCGACGCCGAGCCGCTCGATCGCCCGCCGTGCGAGCTCGCGCACGCGCCGCCAGGAGACGAGCTTCCGCCCCTCCTGCAGCTCGCTGCTGAGCGCCAGGTTCTCGGCGACCGAGAGGTTCCCGAAGAGCGAGAAGTCCTGGTAGATCACCTGCACGCCATGGGCGATGGCGGCGCGCGGCGTCATGCCCTCGATGCGCGCGCCGTCGATCAGCAGCTCGCCCTGATCGGGCTGCCAGACGCCCGAGATGACCTTGATGAGGGTCGACTTGCCGGAGCCGTTCTCCCCGGCCAGGCAATGGATCTCGCCCCGCCCGATCGAGAGCGAGACATCCTCGAGCGCGCGCACGGCGGCAAAGCTCTTGCCGACATGGCGCAATTCGATGAGCGGGGCGGACATCGGACTAGAAGTTGTACTGGGCCATGTTGTCCTTGGTGACGCCGACCCAGCCCTGACCGACGAGGATGTTCGGCCGCTTCGGATCCGGCGCCTGCAGGCTGTTGTAGCCGGCGAGGCCGAGGTCGAGCCCGGCCTTCACCGGCTTCTTCGCCAGCGCCATGACGGCCAGGATGTTCATGGCGTAGCCGGCCGTCGCCGGGTCCCAGAACTGGATGTAGCTGATGTCGCCGTTGCGGAGGTATTGCCCGGCGACGGAGACGAGGCCGGTGCCGGAGAAGAACAGCTTACCTGCCAGCTTGCGCTCGGCGATCAGCCGCCCGGCGCCCGCCGAGGTCGGCATCGGCGCGCCGAGGATGCCCTTCAGGTCGGGATAGGCGGTGAGGACTTCCTTCAGCTTGTTGTAGTCGGTGGTCGCGTCGTCATAGGTCTCGATGCGGCGCGTCGCCTCCTGCATCTTCGGGAAGTGCTGCTTCTGGTAGGCGACGGCGCCGTCGATCCACTCCATCTGCGACTGCGAGGTGAGGCTGCCGACGGTGGCGACATACTTGCCCTCGCCGCCCATGTCGCGCCCCAGCACCTCCATCAGCTTGGCGCCATAGGCGTGGTTGTCGAAGGCCTCGATGTCGTAGTCGATGTTCTCGAGCCCCGAGGCCTCGTGCGAGATGACGACGATGCCCTGGCGCCGCGCCTTCCGCAGCACCGGCTCCACCGCCTCGACCGAGAAGGGGACGATGCAGATGGCATCCACCCCCTGGGCGATCAGCCCCTCGACCAGCTGCACCTGCGCCGCGGCATCGGCGGCGCTTGGGCCGACCATCCAGGTGTCATGGCCCTGGTCGGCGCCGAACTGCTTCACGCCGACGCGCATGCGGTCGAACCAGGCGATGCCGTCCACCTTCACCACGGTGGCGATGCTGTACTTCTTGGTGGCTTTTGCGCTGATGTCCTTCGAGACCTTGCTCGCATCCACTGCCGCGCCCTGCGCGAAGGCCGGCCGCCCGAGCGCCGCCGCCATGAGCCCGCCCGCGGCCAGCGCGCCGAGGCTCCGCCTGTCGATTCCGTTCATTGGTGTCTCTCCCTTGATGGTCAGTAGCCGCTGCCGGCCGGTGCGCCGGTGATCAGCGCGACGCCGGAACTCGCCCCGATCCGCGTGGCGCCGGCGGCAATCATCGCCTCCGCCGCCGCGCGGGTCCGTATCCCGCCGGAGGCCTTCACCCCCAGCGCGTCGCCCACCACCGCGCGCATCAGCGCCACATCGGCCGTGGTCGCGCCGCCGGTGGAGAAGCCGGTCGAGGTCTTGACGAAATCGGCGCCCGCCTCGGCGGCGAGGCGGCAGGCGAGGCGCTTCTGCGCGTCGTCCAGCAGGCAGGTCTCGATAATGACCTTCAGCACGCGGCCGGGGCAGGCGGCGCGGACGGCGGCGATGTCCTCGCGCACCGCATCCGCCCGGCCCTCGCGCAGGGCGCCGATGGCGATGACCATGTCGATCTCGTCCGCCCCGTTGCGGACGGCGTTGGCCGTCTCCGCTGCCTTGTCGGCCGGGGTGGTGGCGCCGAGGGGGAAGGCGACGACCGAGCAGGTGCGGACCTCGCTGCCGCGCAGCAGCCCAGCGACCAGCGGGACGTGCACCGGGTTCACGCAGACCGAGGCGAAGCCGTGCTCGCGCGCCTCGGCGCAGTAGCGGCGCAGCTCCGCCTCCGACGCCTCCGGCTTCAGCAGGGTGTGGTCGATCAGCGGGGCCAGCGCGATCGGGGCCTGGGTCATGCGGCGGGCGTCCTCGGGATTGTTAGAATTCTAACCTTTGTGGTATCTGCAACATTGGTTGTCCGAGCGTCAAGCACACCAATCCGGGAGGAGCGATGGCGGAGGGCGCAAGGCAGGGCGCCCGGCTGGCGCGGCTGCAGGCGATGGTGGCGGAAGGCGGGCCGATGCGGCTGGAGGCCGCGGCGGCGGCACTCGGCGTCTCCTCCATGACCTTGCGGCGGGACCTGGCGCGGTCCGGCCCCGGCCTCAGCCTGCTCGGCGGGCATGTGGTGCCGCTCGGCGCCGGCGCGGGATATGCGCTGGAGCGGGAGCAGGGCAGCCACCTCGCCGCCAAGCGCCAGGCGGCGCGGCATGCGGCGGCGCTGGTGGAGGAGGGCGACACCCTCTTCATCGATTGCGGCACCACCATGCCGCATCTGGCGGAGGCGCTGCGGCCGGGCATTTCCCTCACCATTCTCTGCTATGCGCTCAACATCGCCACGCTGCTCAGCCGGCGGCCGCAGACGCAGCTGATCCTGCTCGGGGGGCTGTTCCATCCGGCCTCGGCGACATTCGCCTCGGACGAAGCGCTGGCGGGGCTCCGGCGCATCCGCATCAACAAGGCCTTCCTCTCGGCGGGTGGGGTGGATGCGGCGGGGGGCGTCACCTGCACCAATTTCAACGAGGTGCCGGTGAAGCAGGCCGCCATGGCCGCCGCCGCGCAATCCATCCTGGTGGTGGATGCGAGCAAGTTGGGGCGGCTGAAGCCAGCGCATTTCGCCCCCCTTGCGGCCTTTGACCGCATTGTGACCAGCCCGCTCCCCGATCCCGCCGCGGCGCTGCCGCTGCGCCGTGCCGGGATCCGGCTGGACGAGGCATCCTGAGCGCAGGGAAGGGGACGGGGCCGGCATGCAGGACATCGTCATCGGCGTGGATGTGGGCACCGGCAGCGCGCGGGCCGGCGCCTTCGACGGCGCGGGCCGGATGCTCGGCCAGGCGAGCCGGCCGATCCGGCTCTGGAAACCCCGGCCGGACTTCGCCCAGCAGAGCTCGGCCGATATCTGGGCCGCGGTCTGCGCGGCGGTGCGCGGGGCGATGGCGGGGCTCGACAGGGGGCGGGTGCGGGGCATCGGCTTCGATGCCACCTGCTCGCTGGTCGCGCTGGATGCGGCGGGGGCGCCGGTCTCCGTCAGCCCGGGGGGCGAGGCGGAGCAGGACATCATCGTCTGGATGGACCATCGCGCGGCGGCGGAGGCGGAGGCCATCAATGCCGGCGGCCACGAGGTGCTACGCTATGTCGGCGGGCGGATCTCGCTCGAGATGCAGGTGCCGAAGCTGCTCTGGCTGAAGCGGCACCTGCCCGCGGCCTGGGGGCGGGCGGCGCTGTTCCTCGACCTGCCGGACTTCCTCACCTGGCGGGCGACTGGCAATGCGGCGCGCTCGCTCTGCTCCACGGTCTGCAAATGGACCTATCTGGGGCGCGAGGGGCGGTGGGATGCGGCGTTCTTCCGCGCCATCGGCCTTGGGGAGCTGGCGGAGGAGGGGTTCCGGCGGATCGGGACCGAGATCCTGCCCGTCGGGCAGGCGATCCCCGGCGGACTGGCGGCCGGGGCGGCGGCGGAGCTTGGGTTGCCAGCCGGCATCGCGGTCGGCGCCTCGGCAATCGATGCGCATGCCGGCGGGCTCGGGACGATCGGCGCGGCGCTCGACGGCGCGGCGCCGGATGCGGAGGCGCTCAGGCATCGCCTGGCGCTGATCGGCGGCACATCGAGCTGCCACATGGCCGTCTCGGCCGAGCCGCGCTTCGTGCCGGGGGTCTGGGGCCCCTATTACTCCGCCATGCAGCCGGGGCTCTGGCTGAACGAAGGCGGGCAGTCGGCGACCGGCGCGCTGATCGACCATGTCATCACCACCCACGCCGCCTATCCGGCCCTGGCGGAGGAGGCGCGGCAGGCGGGCGGGACGGTCTACGCGCGGCTCAATGCCCGGATCGAGGCGCTGGCGGCGCCGCTCGCCTTCTCGGCGCTCTTGACCGAGGGGCTGCATGTGCTGCCGGATTTCCACGGCAACCGCTCGCCGCTGGCCGATGCGGGAATGCGGGGGATGATCTCGGGCCTGACGCTATCGGCCGGGATCGATGACCTAGCTCGGCTCTACCTCGCCACGGTGCAGGCTGTCGCCTATGGCACGCGGCACATCGTCGAGGCGATGAATGCCGAGGGCTATGCCATCGACACCATGCTCGCCAGCGGCGGGGGGACGAAGAACCCGGTCTTCCTCCGCGAGCATGCGGATGCCACCATCTGCCGGATCGTGCTGCCGGAGGAGCCGGAGGCGGTGCTGCTCGGCGCGGCGATGCTGGGGGCGGTGGCGGCCGGGCTGCACCCGGACCTGCCGGCGGCAATGGCCGCGATGAGCCGGGCGGGCGAGGTGGTTCGGCCCGACCCGGCCACGCGGCGCTACCACGAGGCCAAGTATGCGGTCTTCCGCCGCCTGCAGGCCGACCAGCGGGAATATCGCCGCATCATGGCGGAGGCCTGACGCACGCCGGTGCCAAGTTGAGGGTTCCGAGGGCCCTTCGGCCCTTGGTCGGGGGAGCTCGAGGGGGACGATGTCCCCCTCGATCCCTCAGCGCGCCGCCGCCGCTGGGAAGGCGAAGTTGTCGAAGCTGCTCTCGGCAATGCGGAACCACTGGTACTCCTCCTGCCGGTAGGCGCGGTAGGCGGTCCAGATCTTCTTGAAGCGCTCGTTCTTGCCGGAGAGCTCATCGTACATCGCATTCGCCTCGTTCCAGGCGGCCTGCAGGATCTCGCGCGGCCAGGGGCGGAGCTGGGCGCCGGCGGCGACCAGGCGGCGCAGCGCCTGCGGGTTCAGGTGGTCGTACTGGGCGAGCATGTTGGCATTGGCCTCGCCGCAGGAGACCTCGAGCGCGGCCTTGTAGCTGTCCGGCAGCTTCGCCATCGCATCGCGGTTGACGATGAGGTGGAGATGCGCGCCGGCCTCCCAGAAGCCCGGATAGTAGTAGTAGCGGGCGACCCGGACGAAGCCGAGCTTCTCATCGTCATGCGGGCCGACGAACTCCACCGCGTCCAGCGCGCCGCGCTCCAGCGAGGGATAGATGTCGGCCGGCGGGATGGCCTGCGGCACCGCGCCGAGGCGGGAGAAGAGCTGGCCGTTGAGGCCGGGGGTGCGGAATTTCAGCCCCTTCAGCTCGGCGAGGGTCTTCACCTCGTTGCGGAACCAGCCGCCCATCTGGGCGCCGGTGTCGCCGGCGGGGAAGCCGACGCAGTTGAACTCGGCGAGCAGCTCGTCGCAGAGGGCATTGCCGCCGCCATATTGCAGCCAGGCGAGGTTCTGCCGGGCGTTCAGGCCGAAAGGCACGCCGGTGAAGAAATTCAGCGCCAGGTCCTTGCCGGCGAAATAGTAGAGCGGGGCATGCCCGCCCTCGAGCGAGCCGGACTGCACCGCATCCAGCACCTGCGGGCCGGGCACGACCTCGCCGGCCGGGAAGAAGCGGATGCGGAAGCGGTTGTCGGTGAGCTGCGCCACCCGCTTCGCAATGGTCTCGCCAGTGCCGAAGAGGATGTCGAGGTTGCGCGGGAAGGCGGAGGAGATGCGCCAGTTCACCTCGGGAGCGGACTGGGCGAGGGCCGGGGCGGCCAGGGCGGCAGGCGTGGCGAGGGCGGCGGCGCCCAGGATCAGGCGGCGGTTCATCGGTGGCGGTTCCTCCCGGTCGGGACCGGACATTGCGCCCGGTCCATGCGATGCGGCGCATGGAAAAGCCTGAACGGCGTTCGGACGCAATACCCTAACGATGGAAAGCGGCGGCATGGCGGATGCGGATGGGTTGCGGCGGTCCTGGCTGGCGGTGCCGCTGGTGGCGGTCGGCGGCTGCGTGGATGCGATCGGCTGGCTGCGGCTTCAGGAACTCTTCGTCAGCTTCATGAGCGGGACCAGCACGCTCCTCGGCGTCGCCCTGGCGGAGCGGCGCCCGGACCGGGCGGCGGAGCTGGCGGCGGTGGTGGCGCTGTTCGCCCTCGGTGCCGTGGCCGGAGCGGGGCTGGCGCGGCTCGCAGGGCGGTGGCGGGCGGCGGCGGTACTGGCCGCGGTGGCGGCGCTGCTCGGCTGCGGCTGGCGGCTGCCCTCGCTCGGCGGGGCCGGGCTGCCGCCGATGGCCTTCGCGGTGGTGCCGGCCATGGGGGCGCTGAACCTCGCCCTGCCGGGGGTGGGCGGCATCACCTTCGTCACCGGCGCGCTGACGCGCTTTGCCGATGCGCTGGTGGCGGCGCTGGTCAGGGTAGGTCCGCATGGGGCCTGGCTGGTGCAGGTGGCGGCCTGGGCGGCGCTGGTGGCCGGGGCGGCAGCGGGGGCCTGGCTTGAGGCAAGGATGGGGCAGGATGCGCTGGTGGTGCCGGCGCTCGCCGCGGCTGTGGCGGCGATGGTGGCGCTCCGGCTGGCCTGAGGCCCGTCCTAAGCGGCAAAAGACTCCGCACGCGATGGTTGTGGCAGGCTGCCGACGCTCGCGGCCCCAAGCAGGCCGAATTCCTCGGCCTGGGGCATGCGCCAGGCATCGACCAAGTCCGGATCGGACCAGGGAAGAGGCAGGTCCTGTGCCGGCCCAGCAACGGAGGCTAAAGGAATGATGAAGGCGCAGTTGGCAAATCGCCTTGCCTGATCAACCGTTTCGGCGATGATGTAA
>NZ_JCACHU010000078.1:0-4971 GCF_059504005.1 Belnapia sp.
GTAAAAACAGGCCAAGGATCACTGCGCCTGCTGCTTGAAACGGCGGACATGAGAGGTGCAGTGGCACGGGTGACTTACTCCTAGGCCTTGTTTTCAAACCTGACACTACTGGGCCGGACGGAACACCGCCGTGTTCACGGCGGGCCGGCTAGGCTTGAGCATCAACGCGGCTCGGGCCCGCCCACAACCGAAAGGTCACCTCCAAACGGGCCTCACCGGCAGGGCTAGCCGGCGGGGTGAGCGGCGGGCCGGTGTACTTCAGTAATCAGGCCCGGCAGGGATCCAGGGCGGTTTGAACGCCACCTCACGTGATCACGCCGCTTTGGCGTGCTCCCGCACGACCACCGCCTCCGGCAGGTTCGCGGCCTCCCGGTTCAATTCAAAGTCGAACTTGATCGTGGCGAAGGGCTCGTTCAGGCCGCGCGCCTGGATCTCCGCCGGGGCGGTACGGCGGACGAGTTCCGGGATCAGCCCGTCGCGGGTGGCAAAGGCGAAGTCGTCGTGCAAGAGCGGGTCGCCCGCAATGTTGATCTGCGTGGTCAGCTTCCGAAAGCCTGGCGCCTTCACGAAGAAGTGGACGTGCGCGGGGCGCTTGCCGTGCCGGCCGAGCTGGTCGAGGAGCTGCTGCGTCGGCCCGTCCGGCGGGCAGCCGTAGCCCGAGGGCATGATGGTGCGGAAGCCGTAGCGCCCTTCAGCGTCGGTCTCGATGCGCCGCCGCAGGTTGTAAGGGCTCTGTGGCGTCGGTGTCGGGTCGAAGAAGGAGTAGAAGCCCTTGGTGTTCGCGTGCCAGACGTCCACGATGGCGCCAGGGACGGGCGTGCCGGCAGTGTCCCGGACCTGGCCCTCGACGAACAGCACCTCGCCTTGTTCCGGATCCTGGTCCAACCGCGCCTCGCCTCTCTCGAGTGGCGCGTCCGCGACGTAGAGCGGCCCCTCGATGGTCCGCGGCGTGCCGCCCCGCAGCCCCGCGCGGCGCTCTTTCTCGTCTATGACGATGTCGAGGAAGGTCTCGACAGCTAGGCCTGGAACCAGCAGCCCGACCTCGTTTGCCTGGCCGAGCCGGGTGAGGTAGCCGCACGCGGCCCAGAACTCGGTTGGGGTGACGTCGAACTCCTCAACGATGCGACACATCTCGCTGGCCATCCGGTGGACGATGCGCCTCAGGCGCTCATCGCCGCCGGGCTGGTCTAGGCCGGCGGCACGGCGCAGGAGCTGTTGCACTTCAGGGGTGTCGGTCAGGGTCTCGGGCATTGGTCGTCCTCCCGGCCGCCTGCGTCTGTTTCCCGCGGGGGGCCGGCGGCGATGCCATCCTGGCATCTCGATCCCGCACCGGGCAGCCCCGGCGTGTCAAGCAAACTCGCACGCCGCCCACGTGCGGGACGGCCCCGGCTCTCCGGGCGGAGCGGAAGAAGGGAGAGGGCCATGGGTACGATCGGCGCGCTGCTCGGCTCGGGCGCGAGCCGCGGCTTGAGCGATGCGGAATGGGCGCGTCTTGCGCCTTTGCTGCCGGGACGGGCTGCCACTGGCCGGCCGCCCAAGGACGACAGACCCATCCTCGGCGCGCTGCTATGGCTGGCGCGGACCGGAGCGCCCTGGCGCGATCTGCCTGAGCGGTACGGCCCATGGCGGAGCGTCGCCACCCGGTTCTACCGCTGGACCATGTCGGGGCTGTGGGAGCGCATCCTCGCGGCGTTGCGGCGGATCGCGGATGCCCGTGGCGGCATCGACTGGGACGTACACATGGTGGACGCGACGAGCGTGCGCGCCCACCGGCACGCGGCCGGCGCGAGGGGCGGGCAGCAGCCCCAGGCGCTGGGGCGCTCGCACGGGGGCTTCGGGAGCAAGCTGCACCTACGCTGCGACCGGCGCGGCCGGCCCATGGCCTTCCTGCTCACTCCGGGTGAGCGGAACGAGCGGACGGCGTTGCCGGACCTGCTCGCGGCGGGCTCGGTGCAACGCACCGGCCGGGGGCGGCCCCGGCTGCGGCCGCGGGCCCTGGTGGGCGACCGCGGCTACACTGGGCGGCCTGCCCGCGACCTCCTGCGCCGCCGCGGCATCGAGGCCGTCATCCCGCAGTTCCGGACGGAGAAGACACCCAGGCTGATGGATTGGGATCTCTACCGCGAAAGGAATGTCGTCGAGCGTCTGGTCGGACGGCTGAAGGAGTACCGCCGGATCGCAACCCGCTACGACAAGCTGGCGGCCCGTTATCTTGCCTTCGTCCAGCTTGCTGCCATTCGGATGTGGCTTTGAAAACATGGGGTAGCGGCAGGGATCGATCTCCTTCTTGCGCCTGGCTTGTCTCCCTTGCCTCCCCCGCGCTTTCTCTGACCAGACATACTCCGAGGCGGTACTTGCCGCGCGTCTCCAGCATGTCGAGGCCCATCAGCCGCACCTTGTCGCCGCGGTCTTGTTGAAGATTGCAAGACACAAAGCGACAAAGTGGGGCTTGAGGTTGCGGCTTGTGCGGCGCAGCATAAATGCTGGTGTAGGGAGGGAACTCGCTTTAGGAGCTTCCCCAATGCTGGTTTTCTTACTCGCTACCGGTGCCCTCGTCGTTGCTAATCTCCTGACCGATCACGAAGCGCAGCGCGAAGGCCTCTATGAACTTCAAGGCGCATATCGTTCCGGTTCATAGGCCCGCTTTGAAAATCTGGTCCGCGTAGCCGACCGGCTCGGTCAGATGTCGCACCAGCAGCGGCGCTGGTTAGCTTGGCTAGTCGCTGCTTGCTAGTTCAGGTACCCGCACACCCAGCCGTGCCGCCGCAGCTTCGAGTTGCGCCACATCGCCCTCCCGCCACTGCTTCCGGTTCAACAGGCCAATCACCTCGGCCGGCAGCATCCCGAGGGCGACGCCGATCTGCGCAGGTGTCCTGATGCCCCAGTCGTCCAGCTCGCGGCCGATCGCCATTCGCAACCGGATGGTCCTCAGCCGATCGGCGGCCCGGCGTCGGTGCTCTCCGGGCGAGATCTTCGGCTTTACGGGCGGCATTTGGTCGCTGAATGGCAGGCTCATGCTGCGGATGTCGGTCGCCGCAGCCATCGGCGCTAGCCCACCACAGGCAGTGGGGTGCGACGGAGCGGCTTGCGGTATAAGACGACGTGGATCTCGAGACGGCCCGGCTCCGCCTGCGCGCCCGCACGCCGGCGGACCTGGACGCCATCATGGCCCTGGACGCCGACCTGGCCGTCCGCGCCTTCATCGGCGGACCGCCCGACCCGGAGGCGCACCGGGCCGAGGTGGCGCGCAACATCGCGCTAGGGCGGCCCGAGCCGCACGCGTCCTGGGCTGTGGAGTGGCGGGGCATGCCGGGCCTGCTCGGCCTTTGCGGTCTCAGCCCATGGGAGGGAACCGGCCTCACGCAGATCGGTTGGCGGCTGCGCCGCACGGCCTGGGGGCAGGGCATTGCGACCGAGGCGGCCGGCGCAGTGCTGGCGCGGGCCCTTGGTCCCCTCGGGCTCCGGGTCGTCGTGGCCCTGATCCACCCGGACAACGCCGCCTCGATCCGTGTTGCTGAGAAGATCGGCATGGCACCGTGCGGCGGCACGCAGTACCGGGGCACTGCGCAACTGCTGTACCAGGCCAGTGAGGCGGCGAGTGACACTCCCGTGCGTGGGCCCTGATCTACGCGGCTGCCGGTTGATGCCGCCGGGTGGGGCTGGTCGAGGGTTGCCGCATCCGCACCATGGGCAGTGGAGTGCGACCGAGCCGCTGGCAAGGTGTGGGACGGTGCTGTGGGCCTAGGAGATGCTGGCGAGGTATCAGACGGTCTGGTGGCGTTCAGCCAGAAAAAGCCTGCCGGTTTTGAGGCCAGCTGTGGCTCAATACCGTAGTTGAAATTTCAGTAAACCAAGGAAGGGTGGAAAGGATGTTGTCGAGAAGGACTTTCGGCGCCTGTGCTATTTGTAGTGTCGTGGGTTTGAGCGCCTTCGGGGCGGAGGCGCAACCCTCGCCAAGCGGTCAGATCCCCAGCCAGAATCCCAACCTAAAAGTGACGATACAACAACGAGTAGACCTACCCGGCAGTGCCTACGAGGTGATCCAGATACTTGTTGAGGCTGCACCAAATGCCATTGTTGCTCGCCACACACATCCTGGCGTCGAGTCTGCGGTCGTACTGGAGGGGGGAGGCGAGCAGTTGATTGACGGCCAACCTCCCCTTCCGGTTTCGCCGGGCACTGCTTGGCAGGTTTCGGCCGGAGTGCCGCACGGCGGGCGCTATGGGCCGCAAGGATGCAAGTTCATTGTCATTTTGTCGGTTGAGAAGGGCAAGCCTATGACCTCTCCGGCATAAAGCCGCGGCTGATCCGGCCGGCTGACGTGCGCCAACAGGCCTTATCGCATGTGATATAGGCCCTACGTCGTCCAGGGTTATTAAGCTTCTCTTTCTGGCTGGCGACCGAATCCGTCCTGCTGCGACGGCTCTTACCGACGAACTGCTGCCAGCTGCCCTGTGGCCCACTTTGAGCATCCAGCTCGCCCCGCCGGCCACGGGAGCCGTCCCGCTGGTGAGCATGTTCGGAAGCTCGGCCGTGGCTCCAGCAATGCCGATGCTCGGCTATGCCCTACTGCGGGCCTGGTTCTGGCGGTCATGCTGCCGTGGATCTTTGATCAGCAGTTTTCACCGGCCTACCGGACCTTTACATTTGATGCGACGGCTCACTCGACAGCCAAGTTGCGCTTGCAGGAAGCGGGCGCCACGTTCGCCGGTTCGGCCTTGGCGCCCCTTACGCTCGACCTTGCCAATCTGACCGTTTGGACGGTTGCGCTCAACTCGGTAAGAACTCCTTGCCCGTTGGACTCCGAAGCGTTCCCTCAAGAGGTTCATCATCACCCACCTGGGCCGTTGCCGCTCCGGCGCAGAACGCACTTCCGCTTCCTGGCGGCGGATCGCCATCCCGTCGTCCCACCATATGCTTAGAGCCCGTCCGAGAAGTTTATGAGCGTGCCAAGCGCCTTGCCATCAGCTT